>NZ_JBHXRV010000025.1:44000-123885 GCF_042716745.1 Streptomyces sp. NPDC058663 | reverse complement strand
GGCCGGCTTTTTTCGGGCCCCGGGGCCGCCGCCCCGCCCCTATTGGAGAACTCCCCCATGCCCGGACTGTTCCGCAGCCAGCCCGAGACCCTGCTCATCACCCTCAGCGACCGCGAGGGTTTCCTCGGTGCGCTGCGCACCGCCCTGGACGCCGCCGATGCCACCGACCGTCCCGGTCTGGAACGGGCGCTCGCGGTCGTCGAGACCACTCCCACCCCCGACCCCGCCGTCCTCCGTGGCCGCTGGGCCCTGGAGCGCATCGAGGCCGCCGGGGTCGAGGCGCGGCCCGACTCCGTCAAGGCGGTCAAGGCGCTGCGCGACGCCGAACCCGGGCTCAGCCTCCTCCAGGCGGTGAACCTCACCAAGGAAGCGGCGGCCCTCGCGGGGCACTGATCCGCCCGCTGTCGCCGCGTCGTCCGTACGCCGCACTGATCCGGCAGCCCGCTGCCGCCTCGCCGTCCCTACGCCGTACCGATCCGGCCACCGTCGCCCCGGCTCCGTACGCGGTACCTCTCTCCCCATACGGGCCCATATCGGACCCGATCAGGTCTTTTGTCCTTGCTGTAAGTGACTCATGGCACTTTCGGTGACGTATTCGGCATGCTTTTCGGGCCCGGGGGGAGGGGTCCTGCCGCCAGTTCCGCTGGCGAGGACCAAATCGGTAACGGAAGGCGAAATCGACGTGTCGGCTGAAAAAACCATCCATGTGGGCGGGGTGTGGCAGGCAGCCATATCCGGTGCCACGCGCGAGATTCTGGACCCGGCGGACGCCAAGCCGTTCGCCGTGATCGCCGAGGGTGGGGCCGAAGACGTCGACGCCGCCGTGGCCGCAGCACACCGCGCCTTCGACGGCGGGCAGGGCGCCTGGCCGCAGACCCCCACCGCCGAGCGCGCCGCCCTGCTGCGTCGCGTCGCGGACCTCCTGCAGCGCGACCGCGAGGAGCTGGGGCGGCTGGAGGCGCAGGACGCCGGCAAGACCGTGGAGGAGGGGCGCGTCGACATCGACTGCGTCACCGACGCCTTCCGCTACTTCGCCGATCTGGTGATGAACGAGAGCGGCGGCCGGGTCGTCGACGCGGGCTCGCCCGAGATCCACAGCGTGGTCGTGCACGAGCCGGTCGGCGTCTGCGCACTCATCACCCCCTGGAACTACCCGCTCCTGCAAGCCAGTTGGAAGATCGCCCCGGCCCTCGCCGCAGGCAACACCTTCGTGGTCAAGCCCAGCGAGATCACCCCCATGACGACCGTCGCGCTGATCGCGCTGCTCGTCGAGGCCGGCCTGCCCGAGGGCGTCGCCAACATCGTCACGGGCCCCGGCCCCTCCGTCGGCGCCCGGATGTCCGAGCACCCCGACGTCGACCTTGTCTCCTTCACCGGCGGCCTGCTCAGCGGTACGAAGGTGATGCAGGCGGCCGCCGAGACGGTCAAGAAGGTCGCCCTGGAGCTCGGCGGCAAGAACCCCAACGTGGTCTTCGCCGACGCCTGCGCCACCGAGGAGGGCTTCGACACCGCCGTCGACCAGGCACTGAACGCCGCGTTCATCCACAGCGGCCAGGTCTGCTCGGCCGGCTCGCGCCTCATCGTCGAGGAGTCGGTCAGGGAGCGGTTCGTCGCCGAACTCGCCCGCCGCGCCGAGAAGATCCGGATCGGACGCGGCACGGACAAGGGCGTCGAGTGCGGCCCGCTGGTCTCCGCGCAGCAGCTGGAGAAGACCGAGTACTACGTCGCCGCCGCCCTGGAAGAGGGCGCCGTGCTGCGTGCGGGCGGCGAACGCCCCGAGGGCGCGGGTTACTTCTACCGCCCGACCGTCCTCGACCACTGCCACCGCGAGATGCGCGTCGTGCGCGAGGAGACCTTCGGGCCGATCCTCACCGTCGAGACGTTCACCACGGAGGCCGAGGCCATCGCCCTCGCCAACGACACCGAGTACGGCCTCGCGGGCGGCGTCTGGTCCGCCGACGCGGGCCGCGCCCGCCGGGTCGCCGCCAAGCTGCGGCACGGCACCGTGTGGATCAACGACTTCCACCCGTACCTCCCGCAGGCCGAGTGGGGCGGCTTCGGAAAGTCCGGCATCGGCCGCGAACTGGGCCCGGCGGGCCTGGCCGAATACCGCGAGTCCAAGCACATCTACCAGAACCTGAACCCTCAGCCGGTCCGCTGGTTCTCCGGCTGACCCCTCGGGCCGGGGTGGGGGCGGGGCGGCTGTGACTGCCCGTCCGGGGTGCGGCGGACCTGCGGGTCCGGTGTGGCCGGCCGGGGTGGGGTGATTGCCCGCCCGGCGAGGTGCGGACCTGCGGGTCCGCTGTGGCTGGCCGCGCAGTTCCCCGCGCCCCTGACGGGGCCGCCCGGCCCCCCGGGCTACCCCGCCCCCTTGTGCGACGGGGCCGCCCGCACTCCACCCCAGCCCCTTTGGGCGGGGGGGCCGCCCCCGGGGGCGAGTGGGGTCTCCCCTGCTCGAGCGAAGCCGAGAGCTTGGGGAAGGGCGGGCAAGGGGGCGGCCCCCCGGCGGAGCCGCACCCTCCGTGCCGCCCAGCCCCGGCTCCGGTCCACCCCACCCGTCCCGCGCACCCCCACCCCCTATACGCGCCAGCACCTTTCCGTTCACGAACAGGAGCAGCACTCCATGTCCGACCACGTACCCGACCCCGTACACGAGCAGCAGCACCCGCACGAGTACGACTACGTAGTCGTCGGCGGCGGCACCGCCGGATCCGTCATCGCCTCCCGCCTCACCGAGGACCCCACCGTCCGGGTCGCCGTCATCGAGGGCGGCCCCTCCGACGTGGACCGCCCCGACGTCCTCACCCTGCGACGCTGGATGGGCCTCCTCGGCGGCGAGCTCGACTACGACTACCCCACCACCGAGCAGCCCCGCGGCAACTCCCACATCCGCCACAGCCGTGCCCGCGTACTCGGCGGCTGCTCCTCGCACAACACCCTCATCGCGTTCAAGCCGCTCCCGTCCGACTGGGACGAGTGGGAGGCGAACGGCGCCGAGGGCTGGGGCGCGTCGGCCATGGACCCGTACTTCGCCAAGCTCCGCAACAACATCGTCCCGGTCGACGAGAAGGACCGGAACGCCATCGCCCGCGACTTCGTCGACGCCGCACAGACGGCACTGGGCGTCCCGCGCGTCGAGGGCTTCAACCAGAAGCCGTTCGAGGACGGCGTCGGCTTCTTCGACCTGGCGTACCACCCCGAGAACAACAAGCGGTCCTCCGCCTCGGTCGCCTACCTGCACCCCTTCCTGGACCGCCCCAACCTCCACCTCATGCTGGAAACCTGGGCGCACAAGCTGGAGCTGGAAGGCACCCGGGCCCGCGGCGTCCACGTCCGCACCAAGGACGGCGAAGAGGTCCTCGTCCGCGCCACCCGCGAAGTGCTCGTCTGCGCGGGTGCGGTGGACACCCCCCGCCTCCTGATGCACTCCGGCATCGGCCCCGCAGCCGACCTCCAGGCCCTCGGCATCCCGGTCGCCGTCGATCTGCCCGGCGTCGGCGAGAACCTGCTCGACCACCCCGAGTCGGTCATCGTCTGGGAGACGGACGGGCCGATCCCCGAGAACTCGGCGATGGACTCCGACGCGGGCCTGTTCGTGAAGCGGGACCCCCAGGGCGCGGGCCCCGACCTGATGTTCCACTTCTACCAAATCCCGTTCACCGACAACCCCGAGCGGCTCGGCTACCAGCGCCCTGCGCACGGCGTATCGATGACCCCGAACATCCCCAAGCCGCGCAGCCGCGGCCGGCTCTACCTCACCAGCGCCGACCCGGCCGTGAAGCCCGCCCTCGACTTCCGGTACTTCACCGACGAGGACGACTACGACGGCCGCACCCTGGTCGACGGCATCAGGATCGCCCGCGAGATCGCGAAGGCCGCTCCGCTTGCCGGCTGGCTGAAGCGCGAGGTGTGCCCGGGCCCGGAGGTCACCTCCGACGAGGACATCAGCGAGTACGCCCGCAAGGTCGCGCACACCGTGTACCACCCGGCAGGCACCTGCAAGATGGGTGCAGCGGACGACGAACTGGCCGTGGTCACACCGGACTTGAAGATCAAGGGCCTCGACGGGATCCGTATCGCGGACGCCTCCGTCTTTCCCACCATGCCTGCCGTCAACCCGATGATCGGGGTCCTGATGGTCGGTGAGAAGTGCGCAGAGCTGCTCGCACCGACCGCGAGCAGCAAACCGACCGTCCCCGGAGGTGCCGCGTAATGAGTACGTCGACCGTTGTGAAGTCCTCTTCCGAGCCGGGCGAGCCGCCGACGCCGTCGTCGTCGTCCGAGCCGGTGTTCTCCGTCAAGAACCTGTGGAAGGTCTTCGGGCCCAAGGCCGAGAAGATCCCCGGTGACGCCGACCTCGCCGGCCTGTCCGTCGCCGAGCTGCGCGAGCGCACCGGCTGTACGGCCGCCGTCCGCGACGTCTCCTTCGACGTCCGCAAGGGCGAGGTCTTCGTCGTCATGGGCCTCTCCGGGTCCGGCAAGTCCACCCTGGTCCGCTGTCTGACCCGGCTCATCGAGCCGACGTCCGGCAGCCTGGCCATCGACGGCGAGGACGTCCTCGCCATGGACAGGTCCCGGCTGCGCGAACTGCGCAGGCACCGTGCCGCGATGGTCTTCCAGCACTTCGGGCTGCTCCCGCACCGCAGCGTCCTGGACAACGTCGCGTACGGCCTGGAAGTCCAGGGCATGGGCAGGTCGCAACGCCGCGCGAAGGCCGCCGAGGTCGTCGCCAAGGTGGGCCTGGAGGGTCTGGAGGACCGCCGCCCGGGCCAGCTCTCCGGTGGCCAGCAGCAGCGCGTCGGCCTCGCCCGCGCGCTCGCCGTGGACCCCGAGGTACTGCTCTTCGACGAGCCCTTCAGCGCGCTCGACCCGCTGATCCGGCGCGACATGCAGGAAGAGGTCGTCCGCCTCCACGAGGAGGAGGGCCGCACGATGGTCTTCATCACCCACGACCTCAGCGAGGCGCTGCGCCTGGGCGACCGGATCGCGCTGATGCGCGACGGTGAGATAGTCCAGCTCGGCACCCCCGAGGAGATCGTCGGCTCCCCGGCCGACGACTACGTGCGCGACTTCGTCCGCGACGTCCCGCGCGAGCAGGTCCTCACGGTCGCCTCGGCGATGCGCACCCCCGAGGCGGGCGACGCGGAGTCCGGCCCGGCCGTGGCCCCGGAAGCGGTCGTCTCCGAAGCCATCGAGGCCCTGGTCCGCACCGGCGAGCCGACGGCCCGCGTGATGCACCAGGGAAGGCTGGTCGGCATCGTCGACCGCGCCTGCCTCCTCAACGTGGTGGCCGGCGCGGCCCCCACCCCGGCGGTGACCCCCTGATGAGGCACGCCAGTAGGACCACCACCCGCGAGGTGACCGCATGAGCGCCGCCACCGCCACCATGCCCAACACGCAGACGGCACAAGCCACGTGGCGCGAGCGCCTCACCCGCCGCCCCGCCCTCCTCAAGCTGGCCGCCCTCCTGGTCCTCGCCGCCGTCCTGGTCCCCCTCGCCCACAGCCGTTGGGCCTCCGGCAGCTGGCCCGCGGCCCTGACCGTCGACCTCGCCGAGCCGCTGGGCAAGGTCAGCGACTGGATCATCGACAACCGCGACGGCCACCCCCTCTTCCTCTACTTCTTCGGCCACATCTCCAACGCCGTGGTCCTCTCCGTCCGCGCCGTCTACCTGGTCCTGCTCGCCCTCGGCTGGGCCGGCACGACCGCCCTGGCGGCCCTCGTCGCCTGGCGCGCGGCCGGGGTGAAGCTCGCCGTCGGCACCGTCGTCGCCCTCGCCACCTGCGGGCTGCTCGGCATGTGGGTGCCGACCATGCAGACCCTGGCCCTGATGGCCGTCGCCGTGGGCGCGTCCGTCGTGCTCGGCGGGTTGCTCGGCCTCGCCGGCGGCCTCTCCGACCGGACGTTCCGCGTCCTGCGCCCGGTGCTCGACACCATGCAGGTGCTCCCGGCCTTCGCGTACCTGCTCCCGGTCGTCCTGATCTTCGGCATCGGCGTACCGGCCGCGGTCCTGGCGACCGTCGTGTACGCCGCCCCGCCCATGGCCCGCCTCACGGCGCTCGGTCTGCGCGGCGCCGACAAGGGCGTACTCGAAGCGGTCGAATCCCTCGGCGCGACCGCCTGGCAGCGACTGCTCACCGCCCGCCTCCCGCTGGCCCGCAAGCAGCTCCTGCTCGGTCTCAACCAGACGATCATGATGGCCCTCTCCATGGCCGTCATCGCCTCCGTCATCGGTGCAGCCGGTCTCGGCGACCGCGTCTACCAGGCGCTGGCCTCCGTGGACGTGGGCCAGGCCCTGGCAGCGGGTCTGCCCATCGTCCTGATGGCGATCGTCCTCGACCGGGTGACCGCCGCCGCGGGCGCCGCCGACCGCGAGCAGGGCCGCTCCTGGCTGCCGGCCGCGCTCGGCGCTGTCGCCGTCGCGGTGGTGGCCGTCGCCGCCCGCCTCACCGACGCCCTCCTGTGGCCCGCCTCCTGGTCGGTGGAGATCGCCCCGACGGTCAACAAGGCCGTCGACTGGATGACCGACCACCTCTACTCCGGCGTCCCCGTCATCGGCGGCACCGCCGACTGGGCGGCCCACTTCACCTCGTGGATCCTCGACCCGGTCCGCTCAGGACTCCAGGGCCTGCCCTGGTACGCCGTACTGCTCCTGGTCGCCGCCCTCGCCTGGCTGATCGGCACCTGGAAGTCGGCGCTCACGGCCGTACTCGCCACGGCCGCGATCGGCGTGCTCGGCGTGTGGAAGCCGTCCATGGACACGCTCTCCCAGGTCCTCGCGGCCGTGGTGGTCACCCTCGCGATCGGCTTCGCGGTCGGCATCGCCGCCGCCCGCAGCTCCCGCCTGGAACGAGTCCTGCGTCCCGTCCTGGACGTGATGCAGACGATGCCGCAGTTCGTCTACCTGATCCCCGTCGTCGCCCTCTTCGGCGTGGGCCGCGCCCCGGCAGCCGCAGCGGCCGTGGTCTACGCGCTGCCTGCCGTCGTACGCATCACCACCCAGGGCCTCCAGCAGGTCAGCCCGGCCGCGATGGAGTCGGCCCGCTCGCTCGGCGCCACCAGCGGCCAGCAGCTCCGCCAGGTCCAGCTGCCGCTCGCCCGCCCCTCGATGCTCCTCGCCGTCAACCAGGGCGTCGTCCTGGTCCTGGCCGTCGTCATCATCGGCGGCCTGGTCGGCGGCGGCGCGCTCGGCTACGACGTGGTGTTCGGCCTCGCCCAGGGCGACCTGGCGACCGGTCTGGTGGCCGGTGCCGCGATCGTCTGCCTCGGCCTGATGCTCGACCGGGTCACCCAGCCCTCGCGGGCGGCCCGCAAGGAGGACGCGTAACCATGCACCTCAGTACCCGCAACCTCCGTACTCTCCGTTCCCGTACGGCAGTCAAGGCCACCGCTCTCGGCGCGGCGGCCCTGCTCCTCACGGGCTGCGGCGCGGCCGACATGACGCAGCAGGCGTCCCCGTACGCCGGCGCGGCAGGCGCGAAGACCGTCACCCTGTCCGTCCAGTCCTGGGTCGGCGCACAGGCCGACGTCGCCGTCGCCAAGCTCATCCTCGAACGGGAACTCGACTACCGCGTGGACACCGTCCAGGTCGACGAGGTCCCCGCCTGGGACGCCCTCAGCCAGGGCCGGGTCGACATGATCATGGAGGACTGGGGTCACCCGGAACAGGAGGCCCGCTACGTCAAGGACAAGAAGACCATCGTCCCGGCGGGCGAGGTCGGCGTCATCGGCCACATCGGCTGGTTCGTCCCGAAGTACTTCGCGGACAAGCACCCGGACGTGAAGGACTGGCGGAACCTCAACAAGTACGCCGACCAGTTCAAGACGCCGGAGAGCGGCGGCAAGGGCCAGCTGCTCGACGGCTCCCCGTCGTACGTCACCAACGACAAGGCCCTGGTCAACAACCTCAAGTTGAACTACCAGGTCGTCTTCTCGGGCTCCGAGGCCGCGCAGATCACCCAGATCCAGCGGTTCGCCAAGGAGAAGAAGCCCTTCCTCACCTACTGGTACGAGCCGCAGTGGCTGTTCGAGCAGGTCCCGATGGTGGAGGTGAAGCTGCCGAAGTACTCGGACGAGTGCGCGGCGAAGGCACCCGAGGACATCGACTGCGAGTACCCGACCACGCCGCTGATGAAGTTCATGAACGCCAAGTTCGCCAAGAAGGGCGGCAAGGCGGCGGAGTTCCTGAAGAACTTCAAGTGGACGGCCAAGCAGCAGAACGCGGTCTCCCTAATGATCGCGGACCAGAAGATGTCGCCCGAGGCGGCGGCGGAGAAGTGGCTCGCGGAGAACGAGCCGACGTGGAGGGGGTGGCTGCCGAAGTAGGCAGTGGCTCCACCCCTTCCCCACTGAAAAGGTAGGGCGCTCTCCGGTCCGCCGGGAGCGCCCTACTTTTCGGCGTCGGGGAGGGAACGGGCCCCGGCATCGGTCCGGCCATCGACCCCGCCCTCGGTCCGGATCACCACCTGCCCCGCATCGAGGTCGATCCGCCGGTCGAGCGGAGCCCCCGCATCGGCATCGTCCCGCAGCACGAGCCGCCGCTCCTTCTCCTCCACCACGTGCTGGTGCCCGGGGGACAGGAGCGCGTGCAACTCGGCCACCGCACCGGACGCGGACCCGCCACCAGCGGCCCGGTGCCGCCGCCAGTACACCAGGCCACGCCGCTCCAGCCACATCAGCGAACGGTCCGCGAGGAACAACCCCACCGCGAGCACGACTCCCCAGATGACCAGCGCCACCGCCCACCCCCTTGTCCTGTACGCCGTCCCGACCCGGGTCCACGCAGCAGCTGTACGCGATCGCACGTGCGGCCCCACGGTCCCTGGACAACGCACCAACTGGCCCCGGAGTGCCCGACGACCTCAGCGCGAGCCGGTCATTTCTCCGGCGGGGCTTCGACGGCCCAGAGATCGGCCACGTCGTTGATGGTCACGGACAGGGCCACCCACCGGTCGAGCACGGTGAGGTCGGTGCAGGCCATGATGCGGACGCGGTCGTCATCGGTAAGGGGCACCCGGCGAACATCGAGGACGCGAAGGACGCTCTCGGCAACTCCCTGAGCCCTGCCCTCGGCCTCACCCTCGGCTTTCCCCTCGGCCTTCCCTTCCAGGTAAGCCGTCTCGCGGTATGTGCCGCGCCCGGGGAAGTAGGTGACCACGCTCATCATTTTCCTCCAGATCGCTCTGGCCGGACTGTCGCCCAGGCCGATTTCCAGCAGTTCCGAGTAGTAGGCGGCGGACTCGCTGTCGGCCGCCCCGAGGGCGATGGCCAGTGCTTCCAGTATGGCCGTGGGGTCGGGTGCTTTGCCATGCGTCATGGCTGAGAAGGTGGCGAGGGCGAGATCCTGCCCCGCTTGGGCGCTGTCGGTGATGAGCGGGACGTTGTCGGGGCCCAGGACGAGGGGATGCGTGGTGAGGGCCGTCCAGCCTTCGATACCCATCCGGAAGGGCCCGCCGGCCCACTTCGCGGTGGCTGTGTCCTGGCAGACGACCAGGAGGAGCGCCGGACAGTCGTACTTCGCATGCAGGTATGCCAGGTAGTAGGCCCAGCTGGACTCCTTCTCGGGTTTCTTTCCGCCCTGCGCCTCGATGGCGAGGAGGAAGGTCGGTCCATCGCAGGCCGTGACGCGCAGCACGCTGTCCACGCGTCTCTCCAGCGGCCGGATCTCGGTGGCGTCGGCCGACAGCACTTCGATGGATGCCCGTTTGGGCAGGGGCACACCGAGCAGGTCGAAGACCGGCGTCAGCAGTTCCGGCCGCTCCTGGAAGATCCGGTGCGACGCCTCGTGGGGTGAGGAAACCATGATCGGAACCTAGGGGTACGGGGCCGGGGCATCCGGCCCTCGGGTGGGGTTCACTCGTTCGGGGCCCTACGCCGCAGCCGCAAGCTCGCACCACACGTACTTGCCACCGTCCCCGGTACTCGTCAGCGGGTACCAGCCCCACCCGTCCGAACAGGTCCGCACGAGCGCCAGCCCGCGTCCCTCCTCGGCGTCCTCGGCGGCGGTACGCAGTGGAGGCGCGGGCGGGGTCGGGTCCGCGTCCCAGGCGCCGATGCGCAGGACGTTGCCGGAGCGGCGGATACGGAGGGCGGCGGGGCCCTTGGTGTGCCGGACGGCGTTGCCGATGAGCTCGGTGGCGAGGAGTTCCGCCAGGTCGGCGAGGTAGGTCAAGCCGTGGATACCGAGGATCAGCCGAAGGGTGTGGCGACTGACGGTGACGGCGCGGGGGTCGTGCGGGATGTAGAGGGAGTACTCCCAGTTCTCGGCGGGGTCCGGGCTTGTGGCGGATCGCGGCATGGCAACTCCGTTACATGTGCGCTGAGTTGGTGGCGGTGGCGGTCCGCTGGGCGGTGGCATTGGCGCGGCCGTCATGGCATGACGGGGCGGTGCGCTTCCGGGGTCCCGGGATCGCTGTGTGTGCGACGCGTCACTGACGGTAGGGCATTAATTTATGACGCTGCAACCGGTTGTCGTAACCTGGCACTCGATCGAGTGGCCCAACAGGACTTGTCCTGAGCACCGTTGAGAGACGAGGTCTCCGTATGCCGCCAAGGAGTCAGCCGACCGCCCGCCAGGTCCGCCTGGGGGTTGAGCTGCGCAGACTGCGTGAGGCGGCAGGTCTGACGGCCCGGCAAGTGGCGGCGTCACTGGGCTCCAATTCGGCCTCGATGAGTCAGGTCGAATCGGGGATCGGGGGCGTGAGTGAGGCCCGCGTGCGCCGCCTTGCTGCGCACTACGCATGTGCCGACGAGGAATTGATCAGCGCCCTTGTCGGAATGGCGACGGATCGTACGTGTGGGTGGTGGGAGGAGTATCGCGGAGTACTGCCCGTCGCCTACCTGGACTTGTCCGAGTTGGAGCATCACGCAACCTCTCGGCGCGACGTGGACTTCACGCACGTACCTGGACTGCTCCAGACCGAAGAGTACGCGCGAGCGCTCTTCGCGTATCAGATGCCGGAACTTCCCGAGAGCGAACTTGAGGCCCGGGTGGCTCATCGGATGAAGCGCCGCGTGATCGTCGAGGGGGCGAACCCCATTCCGTACGAGACGGTGATTCACGAAGCGGCATTGCGGATCCGAGTCGGCGACCGGCGGGCATCCCGGGCTCAACTGATCCGCATCCTGGAGCTGTCCGATGCGAGCTTGGCGGAGGTGCGAGTGATCCCGTTCGATCTGGACAACTTCGCTGGTGCGGGCAGTGCAATGGTGTACGCGGGCGGAGCGCTTCCCCGACTGGACACGGTGGTGCGGGACGCTCCCAACGGAACGGTCTTCTTTGATGCCGAGGCGCAACTGGCCCACTATCGAACGCTCTTCCGTAAGGTGGAAGGTGCGTCGCTTGACCCTGACAAGTCGCGTGGTTTCATCCACCAGATCGCCAAGGAGCTGTGAGCCCACCGATGATGCCCTCAACTGCCTGGCAGAAATCCTCCTTCTCCGGCGGCGGCGAAGGCAACGCCTGTGTGGAGCTGGCAAGCCACGCCCACACCCTGCTCCTCCGCGAGAGCGAAGACCCCGCCCACATCCTCACCCCCGCCCCCACGGCCCTGGCAGCCCTCCTGCACCACCTCCGCGAGAACGCCAATTAATCGGATGTGCCTACGCCGCAAGGTTGTTACCTTCGCCATGTGCCGAAGCTGAATCAGATCATCGCAGTCGAAAAGGGCGTCAAGTCCAAGGCTCTCCAGGAGCTCACCCAGGCCCACCAGGACGTGCAGAAGCCCGCCCTGCTGGCCGGCATCTCCCGGACCTACCAGCCCAAGGACGAGGAGGGCGAGCAGCTGCCGCCCGAGTCCACGCGGGTGCAGATCAAGGCCGAGGACGCTCTGCGGGCGACCGCCGGTACGCTGACGCAGCTCTTCGACGTCACCGCGACGAAGGACTGGGCGAACCGGTCCGCCGCCGCGGACGTGATGGTCGACGGCACGGTGCTGCTGTCCCAGGTGCCCGTCCCGTACCTGCTGTTCCTGGAGAAGCAGCTCACCGACCTGCACACCTTCGTGCGCAAGCTGCCCGTGCTCGACGCCTCCGAGTCGTGGAACCTGGACCCTTCGACGGACTCCTGGAAGACGGAGCCCGTGCGGACCATCCGCACGAAGAAGGTTCCGCGCAACCACGTGAAGGCCGAGGCCACCGAGAAGCACCCGGCGCAGGTCGAGGTGTACTACGAGGACGTCCCGGTCGGCTACTGGACCACCGTGAAGTTCTCCGGCGCGCTGCCCGCCCGGCGGGTCAACGAACTCCTCGAACGCGTCGAGAAGCTCCAGCAGTCCGTCAAGTTCGCCCGCGAGGAGGCGAACAACACCGAGGTCACCGACCAGCGGGTCGGCGACGCGGTATTCGGCTACCTCTTCAGGTAGCCCCCACATACGCCCTCCGTCGCGAGCGGAGGGTGCGCGATGAGCGCAAGCTGAAACTGATGTTGAAGCTGATGAGGGGTGTCAGTTGGGGGTTCGAATCCCCCTCCCCGCACCACATGCGGGGGTGGCCCAAGCCTGGCAGAGGCGGCCCCGTGAAACTCAGATTCTCGCTCCAGTCTCAGTATTCGCCACCGAACACCGGATCGACCGAGCGCGGGCGAACATCCACGGATGGGGGTTCAAGTCCCCCCGGCGCCTCTCTCGTGGCGCTGTAGTTCAAAGGCAGAACACGTCGATCTCAACATGATCCGCGGCTCTTAAACGCCGCCGGTGTGCGCAAATGGGTGGCAAGCTGGAGCCCGGGAGCTGGACATGCTCCCGGGCTCCGTCACGTTCCCGCCCGCTGCTGGTGCTGTCTCCCGCGGCCCATGGCAGGCGAGGGCCTGCTCCGCCTCCCGGATTACCGTGGCCACGTGGACTCCGACGCCAGAACCTTCCCTCCCCGCCCCCTCCGGGGCGTCCGGGCCGTGTACGCACGGCAGGCGAGCTGCCCCTCCGACTTCGCGGACGTCACCGTGGACTTCGAGCCCGGGGAGGAGGGGTGCGGGTTCGAGGTGGCCGCCCAACTGACCACGCGCGGATCCGTCACCCAGGCAGAGCTGGCCACTTACTCATCGGCCCTCGCCACGGGGATCCGCGAAGAGCTGGCCGAACTGGGCGCCGGAACCACTGCGGCGGTAGCGGTCGTGCTGCGCCACATGCATGTTCACGAGGTGGATTCCCACCCAGCATCCTTCCGGGCGGTCGGCCGCGTGGCAGTACGCAATGCCCTCGCCCTGGCCTACGGACCGTCGCCGATGCCCGACAGTCGCAGCGCCTGACGACTCGGCGCCGTAAGGGCTGCTGGGGCGCGTAGCGGTGCGACCCCCTACCCGGCCCGGTGCGTGGTGACCTCGTAGCGGGCGACCGTCTGCGGCCCGGCCATGGTGTGCGCTCGCAGGAGGATGCCTGTGGTGGGGTCGACCGTGAAGTGGCAGGTGAGGTTGTCCTCCGGGGCCCAGGCACTGAACGGGAAGGTGCGCATCGGTCGGACCGTGGCCTCGATGGAGGCCGGCCCGGACGCGGTGACGTCCGCGAGGTGCGACACGATGCGGGCAGGGGTGAGGAGTTCGGCGAGTCGGGCCCCAGCCGGATCGGTCTGGTCGGGTTCGTAGTCGCCGCTCATGTCCACGAGCGTCGACTCTCCGCCCCGGAGAGTGACGGCCCATGTGCGACCGGAGGGGACACCCGCCAGCGTCGGATTCCCCAGGATCTCCGGGACCGCCGTGACCTCGGCCCTCAACCGTGCGGGGTCCAGGAGCGTGGTCGCCATGCGCGCCAGGACGAAAGCAGCCCCTTGCTCCCTGTTCGCCGCGCCCACCGTGGTACCCAGGTCGTGCAGGTCACGCAGGCGACCGGAGCGGAAGCACCCGTTCGCGTCGTAGGCACGTGCATGCAGGAGGAGGCCGGTGACCATGTCGACGCCGACGATCAGACGCGTCACCCCTGGCGGGAGCCAGGGGTCCTGTGGATCGGCCGTCCAGGGATGCGGAACCAGCGTGACGTCCACGCAAGGGCGCCCGGCGTCCCATGTGCACTTACCTGCCGAGGCGGCAGCCACGCCGCTGACAAGCCGAGCGGGATCACAGAGTGAGAGCAGCGGGTCTCCGGCGGCGTCGTCGTCCCGGCGGAGGCGTGCGCTCGACTCGTCGTAGATGCGGAGCCGAGCAGAGGAAACCGCGTCGGCTTCGGTGAAGCGTCCGACGCTGTGCGCGCCGTAGCGACCGGAGAGGTCGTCCGGAACACGGTGCTGGGTGTACTCCGCGGCCGCAGCGAACCGGACGTCCTCCGCCGCCGCGGCGGCCATGCGGCCCAGTGCCCACCGCGCCAGGCCGACGCTGTCGAGGGCCATGGCAGTCAGGGGGTGGGGAGTTGCCATGACGCCCAGTTCTCGGTTTCTTCGGGCCGACTTGAGGGCCACTGCACGTACAGGATGCGGTACGGGTGGTCCTGAGGAGCATGGGTGAGTGTTTCAACGCGCCACCGGTTGTCGCCGAGCGGGGCAATACGACATCCAGGCTCCGTGATGCCCTCACCACACGCTAGTACGCGCTGGTTGCCCGTACTTTCGTCTGGAATGCCTGCCCGGTCGACGGTCTTGTGCGTCATGAAGGAGGCGTACCACGGCTGCCCAGGCCCCACGACATCCACGGACAGGGAGCTTCCCGGCCGTGCGGGTTGCCTCCGTGCCCACGAGAGTCTTTCCGGCGGGCGGCGGGCGCCGCTATTCGGCCAATGACCGGCTATCAGCGGTAGCACGGCGCCATGCTGACCATCGCGTGCGCTCGGCGCGCTCGGCGCGCGTGACGTCGGTTCAGGGGCAGAGTCAGCCTGCCGACTCGCCTCACAGGAGCTCAGCGCCATCACCAGACAGGCGGCGCCCGCCGTAGTAGCCAGCCACTGGCTCAGCGCTTTCCGCACGTGATCTCGGTGTCGTTCTGGTTATAGACGTGCGCCGAGCCCTTGCCTTGCGGCCCCGACACGTAAAAGCGCGCTTGACCTTTGTAACGGTACTTCGTTCCCGCCTTGCAGCCCTTGGGTGCCACCACTCGCAGCTTGCGCGTGTTCTGCTTACCGCCCTTGGCCGTCTTCAGATGTTCCCATCCGTACCAACGGGATCGGGAGAGACTGCCCTCGGTCGATACGTGGGGAGCGACCATTTTGCATGCCGTGTCGAAGTGCACATTGATCGTGTAGTTCTGCGTGTGTGAACTGTGTGGATAGTCGACCTGCCCATTACAGAGGTAAGGCAACTTGGGTGCCCTGGCCCCGGTACCCGTCTCCGTCAAGTCGGCCCGCCCTCGAAGAGCGTCACCAGTCTCTACGACCGGTCCGTCAGCGACAGCGATGCCTTGCCCGCAAGAAAGAGCGAATGCGGCAAGTACCGCAATCGTCAGGGTCGCGCTACGACGTGGTGGCATGGTTCTCCGATGTACTCGGCCAAAGCTCTGACCAGGTGCCAGGGATGATTCCTGTATAGCCACAGATGTATGGACTGCATGACCCGAGTGGGATGTTGTCACCCGGATGGGCTCATTGGTTGCTCCTGCATCGCAGGAGGGGGCCTGAGGGACAACCATGTTCTTCCCTCTCTCGGCTCGCGGTGCCCCGGAACGGTCGTGCGGTGCGGGCCGGCTCCGGGGGTCGGCGGCGGTCCGGAGCAGGGCCGGTCCTGAGACTGGCGGTCGTGCGGTGCGGGCGGGCCCCCGGGGTCCGCGGCCTATGGTGCGGGCCGGCCCCGCCTCGCCCCGCCGCACCTCGCCCCGCCCGCCCTGATTAATTCGCTTGCCGCTCCCGTCCCCGCCCCTCACCATGGGCGGGACACCGGGAGCTGCCCGGTGCTCCACGAGAGGAGGCGTGCCGTGAAGACGACTGTCATCGGCCTGCCCGCAGACCGACTTCCTCTCACCCCATGGAGCACCCCCAGCGATGTCGTACAACGACTTCTCGCAGCACCCGCAGCACCTTCAGGACTTCCAGTACCCCCAGTACCCGGCGTCTGTTGACGCCCCCGGCACCGAGCCCTCGCCCTACGTCCGGCCCAAGCCCGACCTGAGCGATCTCGACGACCGGTTCGTCTTCGACTTCCACGCCTACGGCGACCTCGCGGACGGACAGCGCTGGTCGACGTGGCTCAGCGTCGAACCCCTCAGCCGGGGCCCCGAGCCCCGTCCCGAATGGGTGGTGACCACGCAGGGCGCCATCGACTCCGAGCTCGGCGTCCTCAAGACCGGCAAAGAGGCCGACGTCCACCTCATCGAGCGCGCCGATCCCGTTGATCCCACCGGCGGCGTGGTCATGGCGGCGAAGCGGTACCGCTCCTCCGAGCACCGGACCTTCCACCGCGCCGCGTCCTACACCGAGGGCCGCTCGATGAAGCGTTCGCGCGACGAGCGGGCCGTCAAGCGGAAGAGCACCTTCGGCCGACAGGTCGCCGCCGCGGAGTGGGCGGTGTCCGAGTGGGGCGCGCTGGTGCGGCTGTGGAACCTCGGGCTGCCCGTTCCCTACCCCGTCCAGATCGACGGCACCGAGATCCTGATGGAGTGGATCACCGTCGCCGACGAGGACGGCACCCTCGCGACCGCGCCCCGGCTCGCCCAGGTCCGTCCGTCACCCGAGCTGCTGGCCTCGTACTTCCAGCAGCTCACCGACGCGCTCGCGACCATGGTGCAGAACGGCCTCGTGCACGGCGACCTCTCCGCGTACAACATCCTCGCGGCGGGCGAACGGCTGGTGATCATCGACCTGCCGCAGATCGTCGACCTGGTCGGCAACCTCAACGGGATGACCTTCCTCCAGCGCGACTGCGCCAACATCTGCGGCTGGTTCCGCGCGCGGGGCCTGGACGCCGACGAGGACGCCCTGTTCGCGGAGCTGATGGCGCACGCCTTCTGATCCCGTACGGGCGGTGCGCCGCCGGCCTCGGTGGTGCGCCGCCCGTGCGGGGTGGGTCGCCCGCGAGGGGTACGCGGGTCCTCCCGACCGGCGTACCCCCGTACCCCCGGTGCTCCCCGTACCCCCCGCCGCCCCCGGAGGGCCTCAGTGCTTGAGCGAGCCCGCCGTGTAGTGCCCCGGCACCATCCGCGTCGAGACCGCGAAACGGTTCCACACGTTGATCGTGTTGATCGCCGCGATCAGGTGCGCCAGCTCCACCTCGTCAAAGTGCTTCGCGGCCTTCTCGTACACCTCGTCCGGCACGAAGCCGTCCGTCAGGACCGTGATCGCCTCGGTCAGCTCGATCGCCGCGATCTCCTTCGCCGTGTAGAAGTGCTGCGACTCCTCCCAGGCCGAGAGCTGGATGATCCGCTCCACGCTCTCGCCCGCCGCGAGTGCGTCCTTGGTGTGCATGTCCAGGCAGAACGCACAGTGGTTGAGCTGCGAGGAGCGGATCTTCACCAGCTCCGCCACCACCGGGTCCAGGTGCTTGGTGGAGGCCTTCTCCAGCTGGAGCATCGCCTTGAAGACCTCGGGCGCGTGCTCCGACCAGTTCATCCGGGGGGTGTGCTCGGGGACGGTGGTCGCGGTGGCGGGGGTGTTCTCGTTCGTCGTCATGGCTTCACGTTACGTACGGCGCGGCCCACCGGTATGGTCCATTCCCGTGACGGATTCCTGGGCCAATTTCACGGCCGAAGTCGGTGCCGACCTGCATCTCGACCTCGGCGGCAGCGGCTCGGGGGCCGGTCTGCGCACCGGGCTGCGCGATGCGCTCCGCGAGGCCGTCCGCACCGGCCGGCTCGCCCCCGGCACCCGGCTGCCCTCCTCCCGCACCCTCGCCACCGACCTCGGCATCGCCCGCAACACCGTCGCCGACGCCTACGCCGAACTCGTCGCCGAGGGCTGGCTCACCGCCCGCCAGGGCTCCGGAACCCGGGTCGCCGCCCGCGCCTCCGCCACCTCCACCACCTCCGCCAGCAGAAAGCTCCCGCACCCGGCGGGCGGCCCACGCCGACCCGCCGCCAGGACCGCCCTCAGCCTCTTCCCCGGCGCCCCCGAACTGTCCTCCTTCCCGCGCACCGAGTGGCTCAAGGCGTACCGCAAGGCGCTCGCCGCCGCCCCGTACGAGGCCTTCGGGTACGGCGATCCGCGCGGCAGACCCGAACTGCGCACCGTCCTTGCCGAATACCTCGCCCGTGCGCGCGGTGTGCACGCCGACCCGGAGCGCCTCGTGATCCGCTCGGGCTACGTCAACGCCCTGACCTTCCTCGCCCAGGCCCTCCGCCGCCGTACGCCTCCCGTCCGGGCGGTCGCCTGCGAGTCGTACGGGCTGCCCTTCCACCGGGACTGCTTCCGGGCGGCCGGGCTGCGTACCCCCGCCCTCGGACTCGACGAACTCGGCTCCCGCACCCAGGAGCTGGCCGGCATGGACGAGGTCGGGGCGGTGCTGCTGACCCCCGCCCACCAGTTCCCGACCGGCGTCGTCCTGCACCCGCAGCGGCGGGCGGCGGCTGTCGACTGGGCGCGGCGCACCGGCTCCCTGATCCTGGAGGACGACTACGACGGCGAGTTCCGGTACGACCGCCAGCCGGTCGGGGCCGTACAGGGGCTCGACCCCGAGCGGACCGTCTACCTCGGCACCACCAGCAAGAGCCTCGCGCCGGGGCTGCGGCTGTCCTGGGCGGTACTGCCCGAGGAGCTCGTCGGCCTGCTCTCCCCGCACGACAACACCTCCAGCTCCCTCGAACAGCTAGCCCTCGCCGAGTTCATCGCCTCAGGGGCGTACGACAGGCACGTGCGCTCCATGCGGCTGCGCTACCGGCGCCGCCGCGACGACCTGGTGGCCGCCCTCGCGGCCCGCGCCCCCGACGTCCGGGTCACCGGCATCGCCGCCGGTCTGCACGTCATCCTGGAACTGCCGCCGGGCACCGAGCAGTCGGTGATCCGCGCCGCCCACTGGCAGGGCCTGGCACTGGAGGGCCTGTCCGCCTACCGGCACCCGGACGCGCCCGGCGAGGGCAGGGACGCGCTGATGGTCGGCTACGCGAGACCGACGGACAGCGCGTGGGCCCCGACGCTGGAAGCGCTGCTCAGGTCCCTCCCGTGAGTGCGTGAGTGCGTGAGCACGTGAGCACGTGAGTACCTGAGACGTGTGTGCGCAAGCGGCGGCACGTGCACGTGACGCCCTGTGCACGTGCCGCCGCTTGCGCGTACGGGGTTGCCCCCGGCCCCGTACGTCGTCGTACGGAACCGGGGGCAGCGGCTCCGGTCCCGTACGTGGTCGTACCGGACCGGCGGCGGCTCGTGGGACCTCAGCGGCGCCTCACCGGCGCGCCTCCTCGCTCAGCAGCCTCCCGCTCCGGGTGGCGACCAGCAGCCGCCGGACGGCTGCCGAAGCGGCGGCGAGCACCAGCCGCCGCCCGCCGCGCCGCCAGGCCACCAGCGCGTTCAGGAAGCCGGAGTCGCAGAAGGTCACCCGGGACGCGTCGACCACCAGGCGGGTGTGCCCGAACGAGGCGGCCGAGGCGAGCAGCGCGCTCAGCGGGGCGGCCGAGAAGTGGTCGATCTCGCCCTCGACGGCGAGCTGGAGAGTGGCGCCCTCGGTACGACAGGAAGCGATCACCTGCGGAGTCCGTGGAGTCCGCGAAGTCTGTGGGGCCTGTGGAGTCCGCGAAGTCTGTGGAGCCCGCGGAGTGCCCGGCGGCAGGGGCCGTGCGGTGCCGCGGCCCGCCGGGCCACGACGGGTGCGGATCGGGAGCGGGGCCGGAGTGGGCAGTATGTGGGAGGGGCTCGCAGTCGTGTTCACGCCGTCTGCAACGAGCCCGCGCCCCCTCGGGCACTGCCGCCACTCGTGGATCACCCGGCCGCGCGAACCTCGGAGGACCCACGAGGCCGCACGATGTCGCACGGAAGAGCTGGAGCCCCGGCCGGACGGGGGAGACCGGCCGGGGCAGTAGGGGGAGGCGGGGTGAAATTCCCGCGCATAGATGAATAATAAACCATCCATCGGGCTGGTGCTTCCGCGGGGGCAAACCACCCCACTTGGTACGAGTGCGTTCCTTCACCTCGCACCGGAGTTCCACTGCGCCTGACGGGCCTCTAGTCTGTCGACGGTCCAGAGCGAGCAGCGAGGCACAACGGGGGAGTGGCCGGGCATGGCACGGCGCAAACTGAGGTCCAGCACGGTAGTGCTCGGCGGCATGGGAATGCTCGCCCTGACGCTGTCCGCCTGCGGTTCCGAACCGGACAAGCGGTGCGTGGACCCGGTCACGCAGAAAGAGCTGCCCAACTACAAGTGCGACGACGACGGCGGCGGCCACAGTGGCAGCAGCGCGGGCCACGGCGCCTACTACTACGGCGGCTCCGCCAGCAACGGCCGCGTCTCGGGCGGCAGCTTCGACAAGAAGGCGGTCGACCGCGGCGGCTTCGGCTGCTCAGGATCCGGCGGCGGCTGAGCGGTCCCCGTACCCGGAGCGGTCCCCGTACCCGGAGCGGTCCCCGTACCCGGAGCGGCCGTCCACCCGCGGCGCCCGTATGCGGAGGGACCGAGCACGGCCCCGTACGCGTAGCGCCGTCCCCGGACAGGCCGTACGCGCAGAGACCGGGCAGCGAAACAGAGCGAAGCAGTACGGACGAACGGTGCCCCACGGATCATGAAGCGCCACACCATCGCCCCCCGCCCCGACTGGCAGCGGATCGTCGAGGAGCAGGGGGTCATCTATCCGCTGACCCGCTACCCGGACGACTCCCTGCGCCCGTACTGGGACGAGAGCGCCTACTACTCCTTCACGCTGCCCGAGGTCGAGGCGCTCGAAGAGGTCGTCGAGGAGCTGCACGGGATGTGCCTGGCGGCTGCCGAGCACATCGTCGCCCACGACCGGTTCGCCGACCTCGGCATCACCGACCCCGAGCTGGCGCGGCTGATCGGTGAGTCCTGGCGGCGCCGGGCCGAACTCCCCTCCCTGTACGGGCGGTTCGACCTGCGCTACGACGGCAGTGGTCCCGCCAAGATGCTGGAGTACAACGCCGACACCCCGACCTCGCTGGTGGAGGCGGCCAGTCCGCAGTGGTTCTGGATGGAGGAGCTGTTCCCCGGCGCCGACCAGTGGAACTCGCTGCACGAGCGCCTCGTCGACGCCTGGAAGCGGCAGGCGAAGCTGCTGCCGCCGGGGCTGCTGCACTTCGCGCACTCCGAGGGCGACGAGCTCGGCGAGGACCTGATGACGGTCGCCTATCTGCGCGAGACCGCCGAGCAGGCCGGTATCCGCACCGAGGCCATCTCCGTCGAGCAGATCGGCTGGGACCGGCTCTCGCGGCGCTTCGTCGACGAGAAGCTCCGCTTCGTCCGCGCCTGCTTCAAGCTCTACCCGTGGGAGTGGCTGGCCACCGACCGGTTCGGCCCGCACGTGCTGTCCACCCTCGACAACGGCGGCGGCACCGGCACCACCTGCTGGATCGAGCCCGCCTGGAAGATGCTGCTGTCCAACAAGGCGCTGCTGGCCGTCCTCTGGGAGCTCTACCCCGGCCACCCCAACCTGCTCGCCTCCTACCTCGACGGACCCCGCGAGCTGGCCGCGGCGGACGGCCCCGGCTACGTCGTCAAGCCGCTGCTCGGCCGCGAGGGCGCCGGAGTCACCGTCCACGAGGCCGGCACCCCGGCGCCCGGGCCCGCACAGGGGCCGGTCTGCTACCAGGAGCTGGCCCCGCTGCCCGACTTCGACGGCAACCGCACGGTGCTGGGCGCCTGGGTGGTCGAGGACGAGGCGGCGGGGCTCGGCATCCGGGAGTCGGCCGGCCTGGTCACCGACGAGTACGCCCGCTTCCTGCCGCACGTCATCCTCTGACGGCGCAGGCGGCGCAGGCGGCGCAGGCGGGGCGCGCCCTCTGCACACGTACCGCCGACACGTACCCCCGCCGCCCGTGCGTCCGCCGGGCGGCCCTACCCGCCCAGTACCGCCCGGAGCTGGTCCAGGCCCCAGTCCAGGTCCTCCTTGCTGATCACCAGCGGCGGGGCGATCCGGATGGTCGAGCCGTGGGTGTCCTTGACCAGGACGCGCCGCTCCATGAGCCGCTCGGAGATCTGCCGGCCCGTGCCCACCGCCGGATCGATGTCGACGCCGGCCCACAGGCCGCGCCCGCGCACCGCCCGCACCGCGCCGTCGCCGGCCAGCAGGTTCAGCTCGCGGTGCAGGTGGTCGCCGAGCTCGGTGGCCCGCTGCTGGAACTCGCCGCCGCGCAGCATCGCGATCACTTCCAGCGCGACCGCGCAGGCCAGCGGGTTCCCGCCGAAGGTGGAGCCGTGCTCACCGGGCTTGAACACCCCGAGCACGTCCGCCGATGAGACCACCGCCGACACCGGCACCACACCGCCGCCGAGTGCCTTGCCCAGTACGTACACGTCGGGGACGACCCCCTCGTGCTCGCAGGCGAAGGTCCTGCCGGTGCGGCCGAGGCCGGACTGGATCTCGTCCGCGACGAACAGCACGTTCCGCGCCCGGGTCAGCTCCCGTACGCCCGCGAGGTAACCGGCCGGCGGCACCAGGACGCCCGCCTCGCCCTGGATGGGCTCCAGCAGGACGGCGACCGTGTCCTCGGTCATCGCCTGCTCCAGGGCGGCCAGGTCGCCGTACGGGACGATGTCGAAGCCGGGGGTGTAGGGGCCGTAGTCGGCGCGGGCCTCCGGGTCGGTGGAGAAGCTGACGATGGTCGTCGTACGGCCGTGGAAGTTGTCGGACGCGACGATGATGCGGGCCCGCCCGTCGGGCACGCCCTTGACCCGGTAGCCCCACTTGCGGGCGGTCTTCACGGCGGTCTCCACGGCCTCCGCGCCGGTGTTCATCGGCAGGACCATCTCCATGCCGCACAGCTCGGCGAGCTCAGTGCAGAAGGCGGCGAACCGGTCGTGGTGGAAGGCGCGGGAGGTGAGCGTCACTTTCTCCAGCTGGGCCCTGGCGGCGTCGAGCAGGCGGCGGTTTCCGTGGCCGAAGTTGAGGGCGGAGTAGCCGGCGAGCATGTCGAGGTAACGGCGGCCCTCCACGTCCGTCATCCACGCGCCCTCCGCCTCGGCGACCACGACGGGCAGGGGGTGGTAGTTGTGCGCGCTGTGCGCCTCGGCGGAAGCGAGGGCGGCGGCGGTGGCGCCGGCGGTGGTGGTGGCGGTGGCGCTGTCCGTGGCAGTGGCATCCGATGTCGACACGGGAACTCCGATCGTCGGTACAAGGCGTCCGGTGCGGGGCGCGAACGGCACCCCTTTCTATCGTCGGTCAGCGGGAGGGCGCGGAAACCTTGCCGCCACGGGCACCTCCCGCGCCAGGCCCGCCGGGGTGCCACGGGCACCTCCCGCGGCCGACCCGCCGGGGCGCCACCGGCACCTCCCGCGGCCGGCCCGCCGGGGCGTCCGCGGGACCCGCCCGGGCGCGTGGGGGGAGGCGAAGCGGGCGCCGGGCACCTGAGAGAATGGGGGCATGGCCTCTCGACCCCGTGTGCTTTCCGGTATCCAGCCCACCGCAGGCTCGTTCCACCTCGGCAACTACCTCGGCGCCGTGCGCCAGTGGGTGGCCCTCCAGGAGACGCACGACGCCTTCTACATGGTCGTGGACCTGCACGCCATCACCGTCCCGCAGGACCCCGCCGAGCTGCGTGCCAACACCCGCCTCGCCGCGGCCCAGCTGCTGGCCGCGGGGCTGAACCCGGAGCGCTGCACCCTCTTCGTGCAGAGCCACGTCCCCGAGCACGCCCAGCTCGGCTGGGTGATGAACTGCCTCACCGGCTTCGGCGAGGCGTCCCGGATGACGCAGTTCAAGGACAAGTCCGCCAAGCAGGGCTCCGACCGCACCACCGTCGGCCTCTTCACGTACCCGGTCCTCCAGGTCGCCGACATCCTGCTCTACCAGGCGAACCAGGTCCCGGTCGGCGAGGACCAGCGCCAGCACATCGAGCTGACCCGCGACCTCGCGATGCGCTTCAACACCCGCCTCGGCGAGACCTTCACCGTCCCGGAGCCGTACATCCTCAAGGAGACGGCGAAGATCTACGACCTCCAGGAACCGACGATCAAGATGAGCAAGTCGGCGTCGACGCCGAAGGGCCTCATCAACCTGCTCGACGAGCCCAAGGCCACCGCGAAGAAGGTCAAGAGCGCGGTCACCGACACCGACACCGTCATCCGGTTCGACCCGGTGAACAAGCCCGGTGTCTCCAACCTGCTCACCATCTCGGCCACCCTCACCGGCAAGAGCGTCGCCGAGCTGGAGGCCGCGTACGAGGGCAAGATGTACGGCGCCCTGAAGACCGACCTCGCCGAACTGATGGTGGACTTCGTCACGCCGTTCAGGAGCCGCACCCAGGAATACCTGGACGACCCGGAGACGCTGGACCAGATCCTCGCCAAGGGCGCGGAGAAGGCCCGCGCGGTCGCCGCCGAGACCCTGGCGCAGGCCTACGACCGGATCGGTTTCCTGCCCGCGAAGCACTGAACCGCTCCGCACCACCGGACGGCGGACGCAGGTCACACAGGCTCCGGACCTTGGGCTCTGGCCCCGAAGGGCCTGCGACCGCCACACTGCACTGCGACAGCACCAAGCACCGACCCGTACCGACGACGGAGGAGAACGACGTGGGGACCGTAACGCTCGGCGTTTCGATCGCGGTCCCGGAGCCGTACGGCAGCCTGCTCCAGGAGCGGCGCGCGGCCTTCGGGGACCCTGCCGCACACGGCATTCCCACCCATGTCACGCTGCTGCCGCCGACGGAGATCGACGCGGACGCGCTGCCCGCGGTGGAGGTACACCTGGCCGCGCTGGCCGATTCGGTGCGCCCCTTCCCGATGCGGCTCTCCGGCACCGGCACCTTCCGGCCGCTCTCGCCGGTCGTCTTCGTGAAGGTCGTCGAGGGCGCGGCGGCCTGCGCCTGGCTGCAGAAGCGGGTCCGCGACGCCTCGGGGCCGCTGGTGCGCGAGCTCCAGTTCCCGTACCACCCGCACGTCACGGTGGCGCACGGGATCAGCGAGGAGGGCATGGACCGGGCGTACGAGGAACTGTCCTCGTACACCGCCGAGTGGTCGTGCGTGTCCTTCGCCCTGTACGAGCAGGGGGCCGACGGCGTGTGGCGCAAGCTCTGCGACTACGCCTTCGGCGGCGGCACGGCGGGCGGCGTACCGCCCCAGGGGCTGCCGCAGGGCACTCCCGCGCTGAACTAGCGCCTGTCCGCGTTCCTACACCGGCAGCCGCCGGAAGAGGGGCCGGGGCACGTGGCGCAGCGCGGTCATCACCGCGCGCAGTGCCCCCGGCACCCACACCACCTCCGCCCGGCGGCGCAGCCCCTTCTCGATGGCCAGCGCCACCTCCCCGGGGGTGGTGGCCAGCGGAGCCTCATCCAGGCCCTCCGTCATCCTCGTCCGGACGAAACCGGGCCTGACCACCATCACGTGCACGCCCGTCCCCTGCAGCGCGTCGCCCAGGCCCTGGCAGAAGGCGTCCAGGCCCGCCTTGCTGGAGCCGTAGATGAAGTTCGCGCGGCGGGCCCGCTCACCGGCCACCGAGGACAGCACGACCAGCGAACCGTGGCCCTGGCCCTGGAGGGCGTTCGCGCACACCAGGCCGGCCGAGACGGCCCCCGTGTAGTTGGTCTGGGCGACCCGTACGGCGGCCATCGGGTCGGCCTCGTCGTGGTACTGGTCGCCGAGCACCCCGAAGGCCAGCAGCACCATGTCGATGTCGCCCTCGGTGAAGACCTTGCCGAGCACCTCCTCGTGCGAGGCGCTGTCCAGCGCGTCGAAGGCGACGGTACGGACGTCCGCGCCGAGCTCCCCGAGCTGTCGGGCAGCCGTGTCCAGGGCGGGGGACGGGCGGCCCGCCAGCCACACGGTGCGGGTGCGCCGGGCGATCAGCCGGCGTGCGGTGGCCAGCGCGATCTCGGACGTACCGCCGAGGACGAGCAGGGACTGCGGGGCGCCGAAGGCATCCTTCACGAGGGGCTCCTTTGATCCGGGGGGTGGGGGGCGAGCGGACTAGAGGCCGAGGCGGCGGGACAGGTCCGAGGTGAAGACCCCGCGCGGGTCCAGTTCGGCGCGCAGTGCACGGAACTCCTCCAGCCGCGGGTACATCGCGGCGAGCGTCTGGGGCCGCACCCGGGAGTCCTTGGCCAGGTAGACGCGCCCGCCGGCGGCGACCACCTCCTCGTCGAGCTCGTCGAGGAAGGGACCGAGGCGCGGCAGCCCCGCCGGAATGTCCAGGGCGAGCGACCAGCCGGGCACCGGGAAGGACAGCCAGCCGGGGTCGGCGTCGCCGAACCGTTTGAGCACCGCCAGGAAGGACGGGCAGCCGCGCCGCGAGATCCGCTCGACGATCCGCCGCAGCACCTCCTCCTGCCCGTACGGCACGACGAACTGGTACTGGACGAAGCCGCTGCGGCCGTAGATCCGGTTCCAGTGCGGGACCCCGTCCAGCGGGTGGAAGAAGGCGGAGATCTTCTGGAGCTCGCCGGTCCGGTGCAGTGGCGCCCGCCGGTACCAGAACGCGTTGAAAAGGCCCACCGACTGCCTGCCGAGCAGCCCCTCGGGGACGAAGGCGGGCGCGGCGGGCAGCCGGCCGGGGCGGAACACCAGCGGGTGCCTGCGGGCCCTCGGCGGCAGGGCGTCCAGCGGGGCGTGATCGCCGCGGGTCAGGACGGAGCGACCCCGTGCGGCGCCCTTGGCGAGCAGGTCGATCCAGGCCACCGAGTAGCGGTGCAGACGGTCGGTGGCGGTCATTCTGGCCATCAGGTCGTCGAGGTCGGCGGCCCGCTCCGTCTGGACGGACACCCATGAGGTCCCGACCGGCAGGAGCCGCACGGTCGCCGACAGGATCACCCCGGTCAGGCCCATGCCGCCGGCCGTCGCGTCGAACAGGTCGGTGCCCGGCAGCACCGTCCGCACCTCCCCGTCCGCACACAACAGCTCCAGCGACCGCACGTGCCGGGCGAAGCCGCCCGAGACGTGGTGGTTCTTGCCGTGGATGTCCGCGCCGATCGCACCGCCCACCGTCACGTACCGGGTGCCGGGGGTCACGGGGACGAACCAGCCCAGCGGCAGCAGCACCCGCATCAGCCGGTGCAGGCTCACCCCCGCGTCGCACACCACCTCCCCGGCCGCCACGTCGACCGAGCGGATGCGGTCGAGCCCGGTCATGTCGAGGACCGAGCCGCCCGCGTTCTGCGCGGCGTCGCCGTACGCCCGGCCGAGCCCCCGGGCGATCCCCCCGCGCGGCCCGCAGCCGCGCACCGCGTCGGCCGCCTCCTCGTAACTGCGGGGGCGGACCACCAGCGCGGTCGTCGGGGCGGTGCGGCCCCAGCCGGTCACGGAACGGAACGGATCGTCGGCGAGCGCGTCGCTCTCGGCTGTGGAGGTGTCAGACATGGGCGCGACGGTATCGCCCGAAGCGCCCTTGTTTGCTGAGATAAACGATGTTTCGGCGGAACGGGTGGTTAAGGGAGTGTCATATCAAAATGTCATGAATATTGGCATTTTCTCGACAAGGCTCGCCCCTCGGTGTGCCCGCCGGGCCACGCCCGCCGAGTTCCTGGGGTGACGGATGCGACAAGTGGACACGCGGCTGCTGGCCGCGATGCGCGACCGAGGCGCCGACCCCCGCGTGGCGGCCGCCGCCCGCGCGCTCTCCCACAGCGGCGAGCACGGCGCCCTGTGGCTGGCCGCCGGACTCCTCGGCGCGGCCGTGGACCCGGGCCGGCGCGGCAGCTGGCTGCGCGGTACGGCGCTGATCGGCGCGGCCCACGCGGTCAGCCTGGGCATCAAGCACACGGTCCGCCGCCCGCGCCCCGAACCCACCGGCAGGCGGCCCCTGGTGAGCACCCTCGGCCCGCACTCCTTCCCCAGCTCGCACGCTGCCTCCGCGGCTGCCGCCGCCGTCGCGCTCGGATCGCTGGTCCCGGCGGGGCACCGCACGGTGGTGCCACTGGCCACCGCGATGTGCCTCTCGCGTCTCGTCGTCGGCGTGCACTACCCGAGCGACGTGGCGGCGGGCGCCCTGCTCGGCGGGCTCACCGCCCGGCTCGGTGCAGGGTGGATGGCCCCGGCCTCCGCCGGGAAGGGCCGCTGAGTTGCCGGACCGAAGCGGCGTGCGCCTGCGGGAGCAGCAACGGGAGCAGGGGGAGGAGGAGCGGCGGGAGGTCAAGCAGCGGGAGCAGGGGCGGGCGAAGGGGCCCGAGGGTGCCGCCACCCTCCCCCCGCAGCGCCGCCCCCCGCGCCCGCTCCGCCTGCCGCTGGGGCTCCTGCGCACCGCGCGGCCCCGGCAGTGGATCAAGAACAGCCTCGTGGTGGCCGCCCCCGCCGCCGCGGGCGAACTCTTCTCCCGGTCCGCCGCCCTCCAGCTCGCCCTGGTCTTCGCCCTGTTCACCGCCGCCGCGTCGGCCGTCTACCTGGTCAACGACGCCCTGGACGCCGAAGCCGACCGCGCCCACCCGGTCAAGTGCCGCCGCCCGGTCGCCGCGGGGCAGGTCCCCGTCCCCGTCGCACACGCCACCGGCGCGCTGCTCGCCGTCCTCACGCTCTCCGCCGCAGCCCTCCTGTGCAACCCGCTCACCGCGGCCCTGCTGACCGCCTACCTCGTCCTGCAACTGGCCTACTGCCTGCGCCTGAAGCACGTCCTCGTCGTCGACCTGATCGTCGTCGCCACCGGCTTCCTGATGCGCGCGACGACCGGCGGAGTGGCGCTGGGCATCCCGCTGTCCCGGTGGTTCCTGCTCACCACCGGCTTCGGCGCCCTGTTCGTCGTCGCGGCCAAGCGCTACTCCGAAGCCGTACAACTCGCCGACAGCCCCCGAAAGGGTGAAACCCGCGCCCTGCTCGGCCAGTACACCACCGGCTATCTGCGCTTCGTCTGGCAACTCGCCGCCGGGGCCGCCGTCCTCGGCTACTGCCTCTGGGCCCTGGAGAGCGGCCCCGCCGCCACCGCCGGACTGCTGCCCTGGCGCGAACTCTCCACCGCCGCCTTCGTCGTCGGAGTCCTGCGCTACGCCCTCTACGCGGAGCGCGGCACCGCGGGCGCACCCGAGGACGTACTCCTGCACGACAGGGGCCTGCTGCTCACCGGACTGGTGTGGGCGGCGATGTACGGCCTGACGGTCGCCGGAGTGTGAACCGGCCCCGCAACGGGTCGGGTCCGGCGTGGAGCGCGCCGCCGATTCCGGGGTACACGCCCGATGTTTTTCCGTACACACCGGCAGGCAGGTAGACAAAGAGCATGGACTGGCTGAAAAACCTCCCGCTCATCGGGCCGCTGTTCACCCGGCTGACGGGCACGCACGCCTGGCGCACGTACGAGACCCTCGACCGGGCGCACTGGAGCAGGCTCGCCGCGGCGATCACCTTCATCAGCTTCCTTGCGCTCTTCCCGCTGATCACGGTCGGTGCCGCGGTCGGCGCGGCCTTCCTCAGCGAGCAGCAGATCGCCGACCTCAAGTCGAAGATCGCCGAACAGGTCCCCGGCATCTCCGACCAGCTCGACATCGACGCGCTGATCGCCAACGCCGGCACCGTCGGCCTCGTCGCCGGCGCGCTGCTGCTGTTCACCGGCATCGGCTGGGTCGGCTCGATGCGCGAATGCCTGCGCGCCGTCTGGGAGCTGGACGACTCCGACGAGGGCAACCCGGTCCTGCGCAAGGCCAAGGACGGAGGCGTCCTGCTCGGCCTCGGCGCCGCCGGGCTCGCCTCGCTGCTCGCCTCCGCCGTCGGCTCCACCGCGGTCGGCTGGACCGCCCGCGCCCTCGACATCCCGGAGTCCGGCGCCGGCGGCGTCCTGCTGCGGATCGCGGCCCTGCTGGTCGCCGTCGGCGCGGACTTCCTGCTCCTGCTGTACGTCCTGACACTGCTGCCCGGCGTCCACCCCGAGCGGCACCGGCTCATCACCGCCGCGCTGATCGGCGCGGTCGGCTTCGAGCTCCTCAAGATGCTGCTCGGCGGCTACATGAGCGGAGTCGCCTCCAAGAGCATGTACGGGGCCTTCGGCGTCCCCGTCGCCCTCCTCCTGTGGATCAACTTCACCGCCAAGCTGATGCTGTGCTGCGCCGCCTGGACGGCGGCACGACACGCACCCTCCGAGCAGGTCAGCGACGAGGCAGACGACGGAGCGCCGGCACCGGCCACCGCCGGTTGACCAGGAACACCGCACCGGCCAGCACCAGCAGCACCCCGCCCGCCACCGCCAGCGCGATCCCCATCCCGCTGGAGCTCTCCTCGACGGCGGCCACCTTCACCACCGGCGCCGCGCTCTTCTTCGCGGCCGGCGGGGCGTTCTTGCCGGAGGACACGTCCACCGAGCGCGGCGCCACCAGCTCACCGACCGGCTTCACCTTCCCCGACGCCAGGAAACCCCAGTCCAGCAGTTGGGCGGACTCCCTGTAGACCGCCTGCCTCTCGTCGGACTGCGGGTTCATCACGGTGACCAGCAGCACCCGCTCGCCGCGCTGGGCGACCCCGGTGAAGGTGGCCCCCGCGTGACTGGTGTTGCCGTTCTTGACGCCCGCGATGCCGGGGTAGGGCGTCACGTCGTCCTCGCCCGTCATCAGCCGGTTGGTGCTCTGGATGTCGAACGTCTCCCGCTTGCCGTCGGACCCCATCGCGCCGGGGAACTTGGCGCGCACGGTCGACGCGTACTCCCGGAAGTCCTTCTTCTGCATTCCGGAGCGGGCGATCAGCGTGAGGTCGTACGCGCTGGAGACCTGGCCGGGGGCGTCGTAACCGTCGGGGGACACCACCCGGGTGTCCACGGCCTGCAGCTCCCGGGCGTGCGCGTTCATGTCGGCGACCGTCTTGGCCAGGCCGCCGTTCATCGCGGTCAGGACGCGCACGGCGTCGTTGCCCGACCTGAGGAACACCCCGAGCCACAGGTCGTGCACCTTGTACGGAAGGTCCTCCTTGACGCCCACCGAGCTGCCGCCCTCGCCCATGTCCTGAAGGTCCCTGGGCTTCACCTTGTAGACCTGGTCCTTGGGCAGCCGGGGCAGCACCGTGTCCGCGAACAGCATCTTCAGCGTGGACGCCGGGGCGAGCCGCCAGTGCGCGTTGTGCGCTGCCAGCACCTCACCGCTCTCCGCGTCCGCCACCAGCCAGGAGCGCCCGGACAGCGCCTTGGGCAGCACCGGAACGCCAGGGGCGAGGTTGACCTGCGTGCCCGGCTTGCCGAGCCGCTCGCCGCCGACCGCCGACATCGACGCCGGGGGCTTGGGCTTGTCGTCCGACTTGGGGGACTTGTCGTCGGCGCGGGCGGCCGGAACGACGAGGATCGCGGGCAGCAGCAGGGCGGAGGTGACCGCGAGGGCGGTCCGTTTCACGGCAGACACGGACGTGAACGTACAGGGCTGCGCCCCGCCTCCCGTCACCGTGCGCCTGACCCGCCGCAACAGCCGCCGGGACAGCCCAAACCCACCGACCCCGGCGGCCCCTGCCGCCCCGGACGACCCTGCGCCCACGGATATCCCGGACACCCCGTCAGGCCCGCCCGCCCCGGCACCCCGCTCAGCCCCGGCCCCGGACGACGGCGATACTGAGCGCATGAAGCTCAACCGCACGCTGTCCTGGTTCCTGCTCGCCTTCGGCGTCTGGAGCTGGCTCATCTGGATCACTTTCGTCAAAAATTTGATGAAGGACGGAAGCGGACTCGCCTTCGACGACGCGGGCGACCCGACCGCGTACTTCTGGGTCCACCTGCTGCTCGCCGTGACGTCCTTTCTCCTGGGGACGGGCATCGGCGTGATCGGGTTCCGTTCGCTGCGGACCCTGCGCCGCGAACAGGCTTGAGGGGACTGCCGTGACCGTGGTGGCCGTCCTGATCGCCGTCTGCGTCCTCGCCCTGCTCGCCGCGGTCCACTGGTACGTCTGGAAGCCCTGGTGCGGGACACCACCGGGCCCGGCCCCCGGGGCCGCCGGATACGCAGGGCCGGAGCGGCCGCCGTGACCGTGCTCCCGCTGCTGTCCGTCGCCGCGGTGACCTCCGGCCCGCTCGGCGCCCCCTTCTGGCTCCAGCAGGTACTGGCCTGGCCCGGCCACCTCTGGCTCGCCGTCCTCCTCTACCTGGCCCTGGCCCTCCTGGCCACGGAGGCGGTCCGCCCCTTCCTCCTCCGCACGCCCCGCACGCCCGCCAGTGCGCCCGCGCCCGTGCCGAGCTTGCCCGGGCCCGCCGCTCCCACCCCGAGCGCGCCCGCGCCCGCCAGCCCCGCCCCAAGCGCCCCCGTGCCCGGCCCGCCCGCGCCCCACCCCTCCCGCCGCCTCTTCGTCTCGCGGATCGTCGGTGCCGCCGCCACCACCGCCGCGCTGGGCACCGTCGCGTACGGCACGCACAACGTCCTCAGGGGCCCCCGCGTGCAGCGCGTCACCGTGCCCCTGGCCCGCCTCCCGCGCTCCGCCCACGGCTACCGGATCGCCGTCGTCAGCGACATCCACCTCGGCCCGATCCTCGGCCACGCCCACACCCGGCGCATCGTGGACACCATCAACTCCACCCAGCCCGACCTGATCGCCGTCGTCGGCGACCTGGTCGACGGCAGCGTCACCGACCTCGGCAGCGCCGCCGAGCCGCTCGCCCGGCTCCGCGCCCGGCACGGCAGCTTCTTCGTCACCGGCAACCACGAGTACTACGTGGGCGCCGCCCCCTGGCTCGACCACCTCCGCGAACTCGGCCTGCGCCCGCTGGAGAACGCCCGCGTGGAGATTCCCGGCTTCGACCTCGCCGGGGTCAACGACGTCGGTGGCGAGCCCTTCGGCCAGGGCCCGGACTTCACCGCGGCCCTGGGCGACCGCGACCGCACCCGTGCCTCCGTGCTGCTCGCCCACCAGCCGGTGCAGATCCACCAGGCCGTACAACACGGCGTCGACCTCCAGCTGTCCGGCCACACCCACGGCGGCCAGCTCTGGCCGGGCAACCTTCTCGCCGCGCTCGCCAACCCGACCGTGGCGGGGCTCGAGAGCTACGGCGACACCCAGCTCTACGTCTCGCGCGGCGCCGGTGCCTGGGGCCCGCCGGTCCGGGTCGGCGCCCCGTCCGACATCACCCTCGTCCAGCTCGCCTCACGGAACGCCTGATTCCAGGCAGACCCGACGCCACCACTCCCTCCACACAGGCCACTTGGACCCTTCCTCAGCCCCAATTCGTGTGATTAGGTGAATGAATCGTGGGGTGGGCGTGTGCGCTTCCGCCGTACCCCTGGGCGGGGCACTGCGAGGAGAGCAGCTCACATGCGGTCGACCGGTTCCATCCGCCTGCGCATCGTCGTCACCGCGGCCGTGGTGGCCGCCGCGGCGGTCGGGGGATGGCAGCTGCTCCCCTCGGGCGACGACGAGGCCGTACCGATCAGGGTCGGCACGACGGACAAGGTGACCTCGCTCGACCCGGCCTGGGCGTACGACGCCGGTTCCTGGGCGCTGTACAGCAACCTCTACCAGTCGCTCCTGACACTCAGGACCGGTTCCTCGGAGCCGACCCCCGACGCGGCGAAGAGCTGCCGGTTCGTCGGCCAGAAACTGATGACGTACCAGTGCGAGCTGCGGGACGACCTGACCTTCTCCCACGGCGGGCAGGTCACCGCCGACGACGTCAAGTTCAGCTTCGACCGCATCCTGCGCAACAAGCCCGACGAGGGTCCCCGTTCGCTCTTCACCGCGCTCAGGTCGGTCACCGTGGACGGCAGAAGGATCACCTTCAACCTGCGTTCCGGGGACGCCACCTTCCCCTTCAAGGTGGCCTCCGGCGCGGGCGCCATCGTCGACCGCACCAAGTACCCGGCGCAGGGCGAACGCCAGGACGCCGGGGCCGACGGATCGGGACCGTACGTGGTGACGTCGTACGAGAAGGGCAAGGTCGCGCACCTCGCCCCCAACCCCCGGTACAGGGGCGCCGTGCCGAAGGCCGGGCAGCCGGTCGACGTGCGCTACTACGACGAGTCCGAGGCCCTCCAGCAGGCGTGGGAGGCCAAGGAGGTCGACGTCACCCACCGGCAGCTGCCGCCCAGGACGCTCGCCGGCCTCGCCGTGGGCGATCCCAACGTGCGGATCAGCGAGGTCGAGGCATCCGAGGTCCGCAACATGGTCTTCAACGTCCGCCAGAACTCGCCGTTCGCCGCGGCGCCGGTCCGCCGGGCCGTGTCGTACCTGATCAACCGGCCGCAGCTGGCGCGCGACGTCTACCACAACACCGTCGACCCGCTCTACGACGCCATCCCCAAGGGCATCCCCGGCCACGGCACCCCCTTCTTCGACGCCAACTCCAAACTGAGCCCGGCCAGGGCCAGGGCGGAGCTCACGGAGGCCGGCGTGGACCTGCCGGTGAGGTTCACGCTCGCCTACGCCAAGGGCGGCGCGACGCAACCGGAGGCCGAGGAGCTGAAGAAGCAGCTGGAGGCCGACGGTCTCTTCTCCGTCCAGCTCGTCCGCAAGGACGAGTGGGAGGAGTTCCAGAAGGGCTACAAGGCGGGCGAGTTCGACGCGTACAACGTCGGCTGGGTCGCCGACTTCCCCGACCCTGACAACTTCAGCCAGGCGCTCATCGGCAAGGACAACTCCTACGCCAACGGCTACGCCAACCCGCAGATCGAGAAGCTGATCGTCCGCACCCAGGGCGCCTCCAACCGCGGCGACGCCGTCGAGGACTTCAAGGCGATGCACCGGATCGTCGCCCGGGACGTGCCGCTGGCGCCGCTGTGGCAGAGCAAGGACTACGTGCTCAGCCAGAGCCACATCGGCGGCGTCCAGTACCTCTCGGACGGCACCGGCATCTGGCGCCTGTGGGAACTCAGCCGCATCTAGGGGCCCGTCCGCGAGAGCGCCGCCGACATGGCACGAGGGCCCGTCCCCGTACGAGAAGTACGGGGACGGGCCCTCGTGCGCGGGCCGCGGGAAGCGTCAGAAGCCCCGGGAAGCGTCAGAAGCCGCGGGCCGCGGGAAGCGTCAGAAGCGGCGCGTGATCAGCGCACGCTTCACTTCCTGGATCGCCTTGGTGACCTCGATGCCACGCGGGCAGGCGTCCGTGCAGTTGAACGTGGTGCGGCAGCGCCACACACCGTCCTTGTCGTTGAGGATCTCGAGCCGCTGCTCGCCACCCTCGTCACGGCTGTCGAAGATGAAGCGGTGCGCGTTGACGATCGCCGCCGGGCCGAAGTACTGGCCGTCGTTCCAGAACACCGGGCACGAGGACGTGCACGCGGCGCACAGGATGCACTTGGTGGTGTCGTCGAAGCGCTCGCGGTCCTCGGCGGACTGCAGGCGCTCGCGGGTCGGCTCGTTGCCCTTGGTGATCAGGAAGGGCATCACGTCGCGGTAGGCCTGGAAGAACGGCTCCATGTCCACGATCAGGTCCTTGAGGACCGTCAGGCCCTTGATGGCCTCGACCGTGATCGGCTTCTGCGGGTTGATGTCCTTGATCAGCGTCTTGCAGGCGAGCCTGTTCTTGCCGTTGATCCGCATGGCGTCCGAACCGCAGATGCCGTGCGCGCAGGACCGGCGGAACGTCAGCGTGCCGTCCTGGTCCCACTTGATCTTGTGGAGCGCGTCGAGGACACGCTCCTTCGGGTCCATCTCGACCTCGAAGTCCTGCCACTCGGCGTCCTCGGACACCTCGGGGTTGAAGCGGCGGATCCGGAAGGTGACCTTGATGTACGGAGAGTCGGCGAAGCCGGGCTCGGGCGCGCCCTTGCCGTCCTTCTCCACCTTGTCCATCGTCGGGGTAGCCATCAGTACTTACGCTCCATCGGCTGGTAGCGGGTCTGGACGACCGGCTTGTAGTCGAGCCGGATCGACTCGGTGCCGTCGGCCGCGACCTCGCGGTACGCCATGGTGTGGCGCATGAAGTTGACGTCGTCGCGGGTCGGGAAGTCCTCGCGGTAGTGACCGCCGCGGGACTCCTTGCGCGCCAGCGCGGACACGGCCATGACCTCGGCCAGGTCGAGCAGGTTGCCCAGCTCGATGGCTTCGAGGAGGTCCGTGTTGAACCGCTTGCCCTTGTCCTGGACGGACACGTTCAGGTAGCGCTCGCGCAGCTCGGCGATCTTCTCGACGGCCGTCTTGATCGTCTGCTCGGTGCGGAACACCATGACGTTGGCGTCCATCGTCTCCTGCAGCTCCAGGCGGAGCGTGGCCACGCGCTCGGTGCCGGTGGAGTTGCGCAGCCGCTCGACCTGGTCGACGACGAGCTGGGCCGGGTTCTCCGGCAGCTCGACGAAGTCGGTGGAGTGGCTGTACTCGGCGGCGGCGATGCCGGCCCGCTTGCCGAAGACGTTGATGTCGAGCAGCGAGTTGGTGCCCAGGCGGTTGGCGCCGTGCACCGAGACGCAGGCGACCTCGCCGGCGGCGTACAGACCCGGAACGACGGTGGTGTTGTCGCTAAGGACCTCACCCTTGACGTTCGTCGGGATGCCGCCCATGGCGTAGTGCGCGGTCGGCTGGATCGGGATCGGGTCCGTGTACGGCTCGATGCCGAGGTACGTACGGGCGAACTCGGTGATGTCCGGCAGCTTGGCGTCCAGCTGCTCCGGCGGCAGGTGCGTGAGGTCGAGGTAGACGTGGTCGCCCTCGGGACCGCAGCCGCGGCCCTCACGGATCTCCGTGTAGATGGAGCGGGACACGACGTCACGGGACGCGAGGTCCTTCATGACAGGCGCGTACTTCTCCATGAAGCGCTCGCCGTCCTTGTTGCGGAGGATGCCGCCCTCACCGCGGGCGCCCTCCGTCAGCAGGATGCCCATGCGCCAGATGCCCGTCGGGTGGAACTGGAAGAACTCCATGTCCTCCAGCGGGAGCCCGCGGCGGTAGCACGCGGCCTGGCCGTCACCGGTCAGGGTGTGCGCGTTGGAGGTCACCTTGAAGAACTTGCCGGTGCCGCCCGAGGCGTAGATGACCGACTTGGACTGGAAGACGTGGATCTCACCGGTGGCCAGCTCGTACGCGATGACGCCCGCGGACTTCTTGACGCCGTTCTCCTCCACGATGAGCTGATCGAGGACGTAGAACTCGTTGAAGAACTCCACACCCTCCTTGATGCAGTTCTGGTAGAGGGTCTGGAGGATCATGTGGCCGGTGCGGTCGCCCGAGTAGCAGGACCGGCGGACGGGGGCCTCGCCGTGGTTGCGGGAGTGACCGCCGAACCGGCGCTGGTCGATCTGGCCCTGGGGCGTGCGGCCGAACGGCAGGCCCATCTTCTCCAGGTCGAGGACCGCGTCGATGGCCTCCTTCGCCAGGATCTCGGCGGCGTCCTGGTCGACCAGGTAGTCGCCGCCCTTGATCGTGTCGAAGGTGTGCCACTCCCAGTTGTCCTCCTCCACGTTCGCCAGCGCGGCGGCCATGCCGCCCTGCGCGGCGCCCGTGTGGGACCGGGTGGGGTACAGCTTCGTCAGCACGGCGGTGCGGCTGCGCTTGGTCGACTCGATGGCCGCGCGCATGCCCGCGCCACCGGCGCCGACGATGACGGTGTCGTACTTGTGAATCTTCATGAGTGGTTGCCTCAGCCCCGGGCCTAGCGGATGTTCGGGTCGAAGGTGAAGATCACCAGCGTGCCCAGAAGGACGGTGAACACCGTGGCGGTGTACAGCAGGTTCTTCAGCCAGAAGCGCGTCTTCGGCTTCTCCGCGTAGTCGTTGATGACGGTACGCAGGCCGTTGGCGCCGTGCAGCATGGCCAGCCACAGCATGATCAGGTCCCAGGCCTGCCAGAACGGCGAGGCCCAGCGGCCCGCCACGAAGGCGAAGCCGATCTTGCTGACGCCGCCGTCGAGCACCAGCTGGATCAGCAGGTGGCCGATGACGAGGACGACGAGCACGATGCCGGACAGGCGCATGAACAGCCAGCCGTACAGCTCGAAGTTCGTGCGGGTCGAGCGGGGCGTCTTCGAGGTGCGCTGGCGCGGGGGCTCGATGACGGGCGCCGGGTTGTCGGCGTCGTAGAGGCTCACGCCTTCGACGGGGCCGACGCCTGCGGAAGAGGTCTCAGCGGACATGTTCTTGACTCAGCTCCCGAAGACTTCGCGTACGGCGTGACCGAGCACGGGGTACAGGGCGCCGACCATCAGCACGATCCAGATGCCCAGCACGGTCCAGAGCATCTGCTTCTGGTAGCGGGGGCCCTTGGACCAGAAGTCCACGGCGATGACCCGAAGGCCGTTCAGCGCGTGGAACAGGATGGCGGCGACAAGTCCGTACTCGAGCAGTGCGACGAGCGGGGTCTTGTAGGTTGCCACGACATCGTCGTACGCCTCCGGGGAGACGCGGACGAGAGCGGTGTCGAGGACGTGTACGAACAGGAAGAAGAAGATGAGGACGCCGGTGACTCGATGAGCCACCCAGGACCACATGCCTTCCCGGCCGCGATACAGCGTTCCAGCCGGCACGGAAATACCCTCCGGGAGCGGGGATTGGGGTCGGCCGGCTTGGTTATGTCGGTCTGACCCGGCCGGGTACGGTCCACCGGCCCCGGTCATCGTAGCGACGACTTGTCGGTTCCCTCGCCCGGGGGCCTCCGGTGTGATCAAACAGGCAATCAAACAGGCACGGACGGGCTACCGGAAGGCGCGGACGGGCTACCCGGATTCCGGCCAGGCCCCCACGGCCCTGGCGAGCCGGCCGCGGGCCAGCCGGCGCAGCTCGTCGGCGGCCACCGCACGCTCCTCGTCGGGCTCGTTGCCCAGCCGGGAGCGGATTTCGGCGAGGATCCGGTCCAGCCGCTCCCGCGGGGCGCAGGCGTCCAGGCAGATCACGAAGGCGTGCCCGAAACGGCTCTCGTACGCGGCGTGCGCGGCGCGCAGCGCGGTGAGTGCGGCCTGGGGCGTGTCCGCACCGGGCCCGGGCGAGTCCTCGCAGGCCAGTGCGGCGGCCACCTCACCGACGGACAGGTCGTACGAGGCCTCGTCGGCGGCGGCGAGGAGCGCGTCCCGGTCGGGGTAGGGGCGGTGTGCGGCCAGCCGTTCGGCCCAGCGGCGGCTGCGGCAGCAGGTGTGCAGGACGGCTTCGGCGAGGTGCGCCGGGGCCGCGTTGAACCGCTCCAGCGCGGACGGTGACGACCGGGCACCCGGCAGGGGCGACGTACCGCCACGGCCGCTCGTTGTCAGGGAGGCGGAGGGGTGCAGCGTGCTTCCTTTGTTCGGGTGGGGGAGGCGGCCGAGCGCCGGGTGGGGGCGGACAGCAGGTCCGCAAACGCTATCGAGAGGGGGAAGGGAGTGTCCTACGGATGCGCGAATTTCATCAGAACGAGAGGGTTTGTACACGCGGTGTAGACGGCTTCTGGGATGGCGACTCGTACGTTCGGACGGGTTGAGTGCAGTTTGCGACACATGTGAAAGTTGGTCACGTATGAGTAATTCGCGAGGAACGCACAGGCCGGGCAGTCGGCACACCCACCGGCGGGGCACGGCGGTGTCGCGCGGAGCGCTGGTCTCCGGCACCGTCGTCGCGCTCGCCGCCGTGACGACGGTGACGGTCGCCGCCTGGCCGGACCAGGGCGACCGCGAGCCCACGCACGCGGCGTCGCAGGCCGCCACCCCGTCCGCGGCGACCCGGGCCAGCGGCGCCCCGCCCCCCGACGACGCGAAACCGCCCGCCCCGCCCACACCGACCACCTCCCCGGCCCGTCCGGTGACCGGCCCGCCGCGCGCCATCCCCTTCGTACGGGACGTGAAGGCCGCCAAGGGCGCCGGGTGGCGGCCCGTCGCCGCCACCCGGGTCGTCGTCGCGGCGGGCAGCGAGAACGCCCTCGCCGACGAGGGCAGGCTCCTCGCGGGCGAGCTGAGGAAGAAGTACGCGCAGGGAGTGGCGGCCCGCCCCGGGGACGTGGAGCTGGCCATGGGAGCGCCGGGCGCGCCCGAGTCGTACACCGTCACCACCTCCGGCGGGAAGGTCCGCATCACCGGCGGTGACGAGGCGGGCGTCTTCTACGGCACCCGCACCCTCAAGCAGGCCGTCCGCTCCGGCGGCGGGCTCGCGGAGGGCGTGCTGAAGGACGCCCCGGCCAAGCCCCGGCGCGGTTTCGCGCTCGACACCGCCCGCAAGCACTTCGACGCCGGCTGGATCGAGGACCGCATCCGCGAGATGGGCGACCTCAAGCTGAACGAGTTCGGCCTGCACTTCTCCGACGACCAGGGCTTCCGCATCGAGTCCGCCTCGCACCCGGAGATCGTCTCCAAGGACCGCCTCACCAAGGCGGAGGTCCGCCGCATCGTCGCGCTCGCCGCCTCCCGGCACATCCGGGTGATCCCCGAGATCGACTCGCCGGGACACCTGGGCGCGGTCATCGCCGCCCACCCCGGCCTCCAGCTCCGCAGCGCCGCGGGCAAGCCCTCGCGCGGCGCCGTGGACCTCGCCAACCCCCGGGCCGCCGAGATCGTCGACGAACTCCTCGCCGAGTACGCGGAGCTCTTCCCCGGCCCGGCCTGGCACCTGGGCGGCGACGAGTACCGCGCGCTCACCGTGAGCGACCCGGAGGCCACGTACCCGAGGCTGGCGGCCGAGGCCAAGCGGAAGTACGGGCCGCGGGCCCGGGTGCAGGACCTGGCGACCGGCTGGCTGAACGACCGGGCCGCGGTCCTCGCCCGGCACGGCAAGACCGGCATCCGGGCCTGGAACGACGGGTATTTCGCGGGCGGCGTCGTGGACGCCCCCACCTCCCGCGAGGTCGCGTACTGGACCGGCAAGGAGATCGGCGCCCGCGAACCCCTCGAATACCTCAGGGAGGGCCGCAAGGTCCTCAACGTCAACGACGAGTACCTCTACTACGTGCTCGGCGAGCCCAACGCCTTCACGTACCCGACGGGCCGCCGCATCTACGACGAGTGGACCCCGCGCGTCCTGCGCCACAGCGAATCCGTGCCCGCCCGCTACGACGCGCAGATCACCGGGGGGCAGTTCGCGGTCTGGTGCGACTACCACGACGCGCAGACCCCCGCCCAGGTCGCCAAGGGCATCCGGCTGCCGCTGCGCGCAGTCGCGCAGAAACTGTGGGACCCGCGTGACCCGGCGCTCGACTGGGACGCCTTCAAGCGGCTGGCGGGTGACGTGGAGTAGCGATCCGATGCGCTCCGTACCAGGTGGGAGGGGGTGCGCGGCCCGGCGGCTGCGTGTGATCCGGGCCGCAAGTCTCCTTCCGAGCGCCATGACTCCCCGTCGTGTGGGCACAATGTGCCAGGACTGTGGTGGATACGTGCGCAACTGACCGTTCGGGCTCCGTCCGGGTGAGGCTGGAGCCTCTTGAGGTCAACGCGTGGGGGGAGTGGAGCAAATGGGTTTCTGGGGTTACTTCGTCGTAGGGAAGACCAGCGGGCCGCTCTCGGAGCTGGAAGCATTGGCCGAGGTCAGGGACGACCTCGCGCTCTACGACGAGCGTGCGGGCGGCTGGCAGGTGTGGGAGCGGCCGAGCGAGCCGGAGGTCGGCGACATGGGCGCCCTGGCGCGCGGTGTGTGCCGGGACACCGGGGCGCCGGCCCTGTTCGCGTTCGTGATGGGCAGCGACTGCGTCGTCGTGGAGGCTGCCGCGCCGGAGGGCGGCTCGTGGTTCGCCTGTCTCGGGCGGGCGGCGATGGCCGGATACCTGCAGGCGGACGGCCTGCTCCTGGAGGACCTGTTCCTGTCGGCCGAGGACGCGGCGGAGAAGGCCGTGTCGTGGGCCGTCGAGACGGGCCGGACCGTGGAGCTCGGCCCGCTCGTCGAGGTGCTGAAGTCGGAGGCCGATCCGGTGGCGGAGGAGCTCTTCGGGCAGTTCCTGGACGCGCTGGGGCTGGAGCGGCAGTGATGTTCCGGCGGTGTCCGGGTGCTGTCGCGGCGTCGCCCGGGTGCCGGCCGGTGCTGCCCGGGTGACGATTCGGTGACGAGGGGGGTACCGGCGGGTGAGGTCCCGGTTACGCTCCGGGGGCGCGTGCGGTGCACCGGCCGCTGAGGGTTCCGGGCGGCCGCCTGTGACGTAATCCGGCCACGGTACGCAGACGGAGGCAGAGGGTCCGCATCGGGCGGACCGCCGCATCTGCCGGGGTCGTGCGCGCCTGGTCGTGTGTGCCGTCGTGTCGAGGAGAACGCGTGAGTCTGACGCTGGGGGAACTGACGGAACGGATGGACCGCGCCGACGAGCGCGGCCTCGCGGTGAGCGCGCTCGCCTGCCTGGACCGCTGCCTGCCGCTGCTGGAGTACGTGGGCGGCAGCCGGCCCGCGGGGGCCGGTGGGTCTGCCGGGGCTGACGGGGCTGCCTGGTCCGGCGGGTCCGGCGGTGCCGACGGCCTGCCCCGTGCCGACGGCCTGTCCGGCGTCGACACGGAGGCGGCGCTGCGCCCGCTCTGGGAGGCGGCGGAGGGCGGCGAGGCCTGGCTCGGCCGGCTGCGGGAGGCCGCCGCCGGGGTCGTCACGGCCGTCGGCGAGACGGACTTCGGCCCCGCCGGTGCGCTGCGCCGCGCGGCCGACGTACCGCAGGTGTACGAGGCCGGGGAGCTGCGGCGCTGGGCGCGGGAGTGCTCGGCGGCGGCCCTGGCCGTACACCGCCACCTGGACGGCGGCCGCGAGGACGGCCCGCTCGCCACGGGCGAACTGCGCCGCCAGGAACGCCTGCTGGGCCTCCTCACGGGCGAGGGCGACGGCCTACGGGCGGTCCTGGTCCAGTCGGACGAGGGAAAGCGGGTGCTGCGGGCGGCGGCGGCACGAAGGGCCCGCCGGGGCTGAGGGACGGCAGGACGGCCGGGGCGTAAGGGCCCGTGCGCGGCTCCGCCAACAGCCGCACGACGTACACGTGCCACTCCTGGCGCGGGCCCACCTCCGCGCAACGTCCGCCTTCGGGACCTCCTGGCGCGGATCCACCTCCGCGCCGTGTCCGCCTTCGGGACCGAGGTGCAGGCCCGCGCGGACGACGACGCTCCGGTGAAGGAGTCCCGCCAGGACGTGGGAGCTGTCCACCAGGGCCTGGAGTGCGGTGCTCCGGCGGCTCAGGGCCTCCTCTTTCCTCGTGGCACCCACCTCACGGGGCACCCCCGGCGGGCATGGTCGGTGCCGCTGCGTAACGGCGACTTGACGGATCGCAACAGGCCCTTGGGTGGGTTTCCAGGGTCGGCGGGTTTGCGAAGGGCGGCCCGGCGGGCCGACGCGGCGGCACCGAAGCGTGCTGACGTGCTGCTCTCACGCCCGAACTACTGGGGCTTGAACGGGACTTGCTCGATTGTTTCGGCCATGTTGCCGGAGTGGACGGACATTGACAACCGGATCATCGGTTCGTAGGTTGCAATGGTCGTTGCTCTTTACGAACAGGCTGGACTCGCGCGCGTCGAACGGTTCAGGGGGACCCATGGAACAGCGTCGGACAGAACTGCTGGAGCTTGACAAACTCCTCCCACGTCAGCGGGGGGAGCCCCTTCACGATCCGGTGGCCGACAACGGCCAACCGAGACGGCCGGCCCAACCGGTCGCGGCACGGCGGGTCCTCGTCGTGGAGCGGAACGCCAAGGACGCGGAAGCGCTGGTGAGCGCGCTGCGGCGGGAGGGGTGCAGTGCCCGCAGCGTGGAGACCGCGGGGGCGGCCCTGAAGAGCTACGAGGACGTCGATCTCGTCCTCATCGACCTGGAGCTGCCCGACCTCGACGGCCTGGAGGTCTGCCGCAGCATCAGGTCCACGTGCAACGTTCCGGTGATCGTCGTCACCGCCCGGGGATCGGAGCTCGACCGCGTGCTCGGCCTGCAGGCGGGGGCCGACGACTATCTCGTCAAGCCGTACGGTTTCCGCGAACTGATGGCCCGCGTCGAGGCGGTCATGCGGCGGAGCCAGGTCCAGGAGCCGCTGAACCGGGCCATCAGCCACGGCCCCCTACGGATCGACGCGGACGCTCGCAAGGTCACGCTGCGCGGGCGGCGCATCGACCTCACCCGCAAGGAGTTCGACCTGCTGCACCTGCTCGCCTCCCAGCCGGACACCGTCATCACCCGCAAGCGCCTCATCCACCAGGTCTGGGGCGACTCGTGGTCCCGGCGGACGGTCGACACCCACGTCAGCAGTCTGCGGAACAAGCTCGGGAACAGGAACTGGGTCGTCACGGTCCGGGGCGTCGGGTTCAGTTTCGGTCGCGGCGACTGAAGACGCCCCCGGCTCCGAGCCGGCCGGCCCTGGACGTGTTCTCAGCGGTCGGCACCGGGTGGGGGGTCTCTTGCAGGTGCCCTGATGCTTCTCCGGACTTCGTCGCACATCCCCGCACGTTGCTGCGCAAAACTGCCGAACTCCTGAAGTCGCGCCGCTTGAGGTGCGCCACCGCGCGCCGGACCCTCTTGAGGACGGTCCGTTCAGCCGAGTGACAGGAAGCCGGCGTGCGCAAGGTGCTCATCGCCAACCGAGGTGAACTCTCCGTCCGTGTCGCCCGTGCCTGCCGGGATGCCGGGATGCCGGGACCGGGTCCGTGGCGGTCTACGCGGAACCCGACCGGAGCGCCCTGCACCCCCGCGCGGCGGACGAGGCCTTCGCCCTGGGCGGTGACACCCCCGCGGTCGGCTACCTGGACAACGGCCAGGTGCTCCAGGCCGCCCGCGCCCTCGAAGAGGTCCCCGGACTGTACGAGTCCGCCGCCCGCGAGGCGGGAAGGCCAGGAGGGCCGCCGGCGAACTGATCGCCGTCCTGGAGGCCATGAAGAGGGAACAGCCCGTCAACGCCCACCGAGCCGGCACCGTGAAGGCCTCAACGCCGAGGCCGGCGGCTCGCTCACCTCCGGCGCGGTCATCTGCGAGATCGCGGAATGACATTTCGGCGACCACTCCGCGCACAAATCTGAGGGGTTCTGACATTCATCTGACCTGAACTCCCTTGAGTTCGGTCGGGGTAGCGAACAGCATGGGTATCGGTTCTTCTTGGCGCGCCTTCCAATTTCTGCGGGAACACTTCTCCCGGGAACGGTTCCCCTTAGAATGCCGGAATTCGCATGCGCCGATCTTCCGTGCGTGAGCGTGACGAGAAGTCTTTCCGATGTCTGCGGAGGAGAGAATTATGCACAATACGTTGATCGTGGCCCGGATGGATATCGAATCCAGCGTCGACGTGGCGAAACTGTTCACCGATTTCGACGCCTCCGAGATGCCCCACCGCATGGGCACCCGGCGCCGCCAGCTGTTCGCCTACCGGGGCCTGTACTTCCACCTGCAGGACTTCGACGCCGACAACGGCGGCGAGCTGATCGAGCAGGCCAAGACGGACCCCCGCTTCGTGCGGATCAGCGACGACCTGAAGCCTTTCATCCAGGCGTACGACCCGGCGACGTGGCGTTCACCGGCGGACGCGATGGCGACCCGCTTCTACGACTGGGAGGCGTCCGCGTGACGGGACGGCGAGTCGTCATCACGGGCATCGAGGTCCTGGCACCCGGTGGCATCGGCCGCAAGGAGTTCTGGAGTCTGCTCAACGAGGGCCGCACCGCGACCCGCGGAATCACGTTCTTCGACCCCTCTCCTTTCCGCTCCCGGGTGGCCGCCGAGATCGACTTCGACCCCGAGGAGCACGGGCTGAGCCCGCAGGAGGCCCGCCGCATGGACCGGGCCGCCCAGTTCGCGGTGGTCGCGGCCCGGGGCGCGGTCGCCGACAGCGGCATCGCACTGGGGGACCTGGACCCGTACCGGGTCGGGGTCACCGTCGGCAGCGCCGTCGGCGCCACGATGGGCCTGGACGAGGAGTACCGGATCGTCAGCGACGGCGGACGGCTCGACCTGGTCGACCACACGTACGCGGTGCCGCACCTCTACGACTACCTGGTGCCCAGTTCGTTCGCCACCGAGGTGGCATGGGCGGTGGGGGCCCAGGGTCCGAGCACGGTGGTCTCCACCGGCTGCACCTCGGGGATCGACTCCGTCGGTTACGCCGTGGAGCTGATCCGCGAGGGCTCGGTGGACGTGATGGTCGCGGGCTCCTCCGACGCGCCGATCTCACCGATCACGATGGCCTGCTTCGACGCGATCAAGGCCACCACGCCCCGCCACGACGAACCCGGGCGCGCCTCCAGGCCCTTCGACGGGACGCGCAACGGATTCGTGCTCGGCGAGGGGGCCGCGGTGTTCGTCCTGGAGGAGCTGGCGGCCGCCAGGAAGCGCGGCGCCCACATCTACGCCGAGATCGCCGGCTACGGCACGCGCAGCAACGCCTACCACATGACCGGCCTCAGGCCCGACGGTACGGAGATGGCCGAGGCGATCCGGGTGGCGCTCGACGAGGCGCGGATGAACCCGGTGGAGATCGACTACGTCAACGCCCACGGTTCCGGCACCAAGCAGAACGACCGGCACGAGACCGCCGCCTTCAAGCGGAGCCTCGGGGAGCACGCGTACCGCACCCCGGTCAGTTCGATCAAGTCGATGGTCGGTCACTCACTGGGCGCGATCGGCTCCATCGAGATCGCCGCGTCCGCGCTGGCGATGGAGAACAACGTGGTACCGCCCACGGCCAACCTGCACACGGCGGACCCTGAGTGCGACCTCGACTACGTGCCGCTGATAGCCCGCGAGCAGATCACCGACGCGGTGCTCACCGTCGGCAGCGGATTCGGCGGATTCCAGAGTGCCATGGTGCTGGCCAGACCTGAGAGGAGCACGGCATGAGTGTGTCCGCGGTGGTGACCGGACTCGGCGTGATGTCGCCGAACGGGCTCGGCGTCCAGGACTTCTGGGCGGCGACCTGCGGCGGTAAGAGCGGCATCGGCCGGATCACCAGGTTCGACGCGTCGTCGTACCCGGCCCGGCTGGCCGGGGAGATCCCGGGGTTCACGGCCGAGGACCACCTGCCGAGCCGGCTGCTGCCGCAGACCGACCGGGTGACCCGGCTGTCGCTGGTCGCCGCGGACTGGGCGCTCGCGGACGCGGGCGTGATTCCGTCGGAGCTGCCCGAGTTCGACATGGGGGTGGTCACGGCCAGCCATGCCGGCGGGTTCGAGTTCGGCCAGAACGAGCTGCGGAAGCTGTGGAGTCTGGGCAGCCAGCACGTCAGCGCGTACCAGTCGTTCGCCTGGTTCTACGCCGTCAACAGCGGCCAGATATCCATCCGCAACAACATGAAGGGGCCCAGCGGCGTCGTCGTCGGCGACCAGGCCGGGGGGCTTGACGCGGTCGCTCAGGCGCGTCGGCAGATCCGCAAGGGGACCAAGCTGATCGTCTCCGGGGCGGTGGACGCGTCCCTCTGCCCCTGGGGCTGGGTGGCCCAGCTGGCAGGCGGCCGGCTGAGCACCAGCGACGAACCGACCCGCGCCTACCGGCCGTTCGACGCCGAGGCGAGCGGGCACGTGCCGGGCGAGGGCGGGGCGATCCTCCTGATGGAGGACGCCGACGCGGCGCGCGGGCGCGGCGCCAGGATCTACGGCGAGATCGCGGGCTACGGCGCGACCATGGACCCCCGGCCGGGCAGCGGGGGCGAGCCGGGGCTGCGCCGGGCGCTGGAGACCGCACTCGCGGACGCCGGGGTGCGGCCCGAGGAGATCGACGTGGTCTTCGCCGACGCGGCGGCGGTGCCCGATCTCGACCGTGCGGAGGCGGCGGCGCTCACCGCGGTCTTCGGACCGCGGGGGGTTCCCGTCACCGCGCCCAAGACGATGACCGGTCGCCTGTATTCCGGCGCCGCCCCGCTCGATCTCGCCGCGGCGTTCCTGGCCCTCGCCGACGGTGTCATCCCGCCCACCGTCAACACCGACCCGTCGGCCGAGTACGGCCTCGACCTCGTTCTCGGGACGCCGCGTCCCGCCGAGCTCCGCACCGCCCTCGTCCTGGCCCGTGGCCAGGGCGGTTTCAACTCGGCCGTGGTGGTCCGGGCGGTCGCCTAGGGACACCCCTCCCGGGCCGGTGGGACCGGCCCCGGCCGTTCCCACGGCCGGAGTTTCCGCGCACACGTCATCCAGCACACGAAGGGAACGACCGCACATGTCCATCACGACGGAATTCACCCTGGACGACCTGAAACGGATCCTGCGAGAGGGTGCCGGCGCCGAAGAGGGCGTGGACCTCGACGGCGACATCCTCGACACCGGCTTCGAGGAGCTGGGCTACGAGTCGCTGGCCCTCCTGGAGACGGGCAGCCGGATCGAGCGCGAGTTCGGCGTCACCCTCGACGACGACGTCCTGAGCGACGCGCAGACGCCGCGCGCGCTGCTCACCGGCGTCAACGCCGCGATCCGCTCCGTGGGGACCGCGGTCTGACGGCTCCGGCTCCATCCGACCACCGCATCCCCCATCACCCACCGGAGAACCGGAGAAGAAGATGCCGGAGCAGATCAAGAAAGTCGCTCTCGTCACCGGAGCCACCAGCGGGATCGGTCTCGCCGTGGCGCGGCTCCTCGGCGAGCAGGGACACCAGGTGTTCATCGGCGCCCGTGACGCCGACAACGTGAGGTCCACCGTCAAGCAGCTGGGCGAGGAGGGCATCGACGCCGACGGTGCCGCCGTCGACGTCGGTGACGGCGCGGCCGTGACGGCGTTCGTGCGGGCGGCCGTCGACCGCTTCGGCACCGTCGACGTGCTGGTGAACAACGCAGGTCGCAGTGGCGGCGGGGTGACCGCCGACCTCACCGACGAACTGTGGGACGACGTCATCGCCACCAACCTCACCAGTGTCTTCCGGGTGACCCGCGAGGTACTGAACACCGGCGGCCTGCGGCACAAGGAGCGCGGGCGCATTATCAACATCGCGTCCACGGCCGGTAAGCAGGGCGTAGTGCTCGGCGCCCCGTACTCCGCCTCCAAGCACGGTGTCGTCGGCTTCACCAAGGCGCTCGGCAACGAGCTTGCGCCCACCGGCATCACGGTCAACGCGGTCTGCCCCGGTTACGTCGAGACGCCGATGGCACAGCGCGTCCGCCAGGGCTACGCGGCCGCCTACGACACCACCGAGGACGCGATCCTGGAGAAGTTCCAGGCGAAGATCCCGCTCGGCCGCTACTCCACGCCCGAGGAGGTGGCAGGCCTGGTCGGCTATCTGGCCTCGGACACCGCCGCCTCCATCACCTCGCAGGCGCTGAACGTCTGCGGCGGTCTCGGCAACTTCTGACACCTCCGAAGGAAACGACACCATGACGACCCGCCAGGTCGAGCACGAGATCGTCATCGACGCCCCCGCAGACGCCGTCTACCGGCTGATCGCCGAGGTCCACAACTGGCCGCGGATCTTCCCGCCCACCCTCTACGTGGACCATCTGGAGCGGGGTGACGGCGAGGAGCGCATCCGCATCTGGGCAACCGCCAACGGCCAGGCGAAGAACTGGACCTCGCACCGCACCCTGGACCCGGGGGAGCGGCGGATCGGCTTCCGCCAGGAGGTCTCCGCCCCGCCGGTCGCCGCCATGGGCGGCACCTGGATCATCGATTCGCTCTCCGACACCAGGTCCCGGGTGCGGCTGCTGCACGACTACCGGGCCGTCGACGACGACCCGGAGGGCCTGCGGTGGATCGACGAGGCCGTAGACCGCAACAGCCGCTCCGAGCTGGAGGCGCTGAAGACCAACGTCGAGGTGGCCCACGCGGCCGAGGAGTTGACCTTCTCCTTCGAGGACACGGTGCGGATCGCCGGCTCGGCCAAGGACGCCTACGACTTCGTCAACGAGGCGGACCTGTGGGCGGAGCGGCTGCCGCACGTCGCCTCCGTCCGGTTCAGCGAGGACACCCCCGGGCTGCAGAGCCTGGAGATGGACACCCGGGCCAAGGACGGCTCGACGCACACCACGAAGTCGTACCGGGTGACCTTCCCGCACCACCGGATCGCCTACAAGCAGATCACCCTGCCGGCGCTGATGACCCTGCACACCGGCTACTGGACCTTCGAGGAGAAGGAGGACGACGAGGGAGGCGCTTCCGTCTCCTCGCAGCACACCGTGACCCTCAACACGGACAACATCGCCCGGATCCTCGGCCCCGACGCGACGGTCGCGGACGCCCGGGAGTACGTGCGGAACGCGCTGAGCACCAACAGCCGGGCCACCCTCGGTCACGCGAAGGACCACGCCGAGAGCCGGCGGACCTGATGACGTCCGCGCACGCCGTGGACACCGACGTGCTCGTCGTCGGTGCGGGACCCGTCGGGCTGATGCTGGCCGGGGAACTGCGCCGCGGTGGTGCGCGGACCCTGGTGGTGGACCGCAGGGAAGGACCCACCACCGAGTCGCGGGCCTCCACCTTGCACGCCCGCACCATGGAGATCCTCGACAGCCGCGGTCTGCTCGAGGCCCTGGACGACCCGCCGAACGAGACCCGCGGTCACTTCGGCGGGATACCGCTCGACCTGACCCTGCCCGGCCCCTGGCCCGGGCAGTGGAAGGTGCCGCAGACCCGCACCGAGGAGCTGCTCGGGGAATGGGCGGCCGGCCTGGGCGCGGACCTGCGCCGCCGGCACGAGCTGCGGGCGGTGCGGGCGGGCGCGGACGCCGTCGAGGCGGTCGTCGCGGACCCGGGAGGGCTCCCGCTGCGCGTCCGGGCGCGGTACGCCGTCGGCTGCGACGGCGAGGACAGCACGCTGCGCCGGCTCACCGGGGCCGGATTCCCAGGCCGGGCCGCGGTGCGCGAACTGCTGCGCGCCGACGTGGCCGGGATCGACGTGCCCGACCGTCGGTTCCAGCGGCTGCCGCGCGGCCTGGCCGTCGCGGCGCGCCGGCCCGACGGGGTCACCCGGATCATGGTGCACGAGTTCGGCGCCGTGGCCGGAGACCGGGGCGGCGAGGTGGACTTCACCGAGGTCGCCCACGCGTGGAAACGGGTGACCGGCGAGGACGTCAGCGCCGGCACCCCGCTGTGGGTGAACTCCTTCGGCGACGCCCACGCGCAGCTCGTCCGCTACCGGGAGGGCCGGGTGCTGTTCGCCGGCGACGCGGCCCACCGGCAGATGCCCATCGGCGGCCAGGCGCTCAACCTGGGACTCCAGGACGCCGTCAACCTCGGCTGGAAACTCGCCGCACAGGTGCGTGGCCGGGCCCCCGACGGCCTGCTCGACACCTACCACACCGAACGGCACGCCGTCGGCCGCCGGGTCCTCGGCAACATCCGGGCCCAGGCCCTGCTCCTGCTCGGCGGCCCCGGGACAGAGCCGCTCCGGGCGCTGCTGCACGAACTGATCCGCGACCGGCCCGAGGTGCGCGCACACCTGGCGGGGATGATCTCCGGGCTTGACATCCGCCACGGCGGCCACCTCCGTCTCCCGCACACCGCAGTGCTGACGCCCGACGGCGCGACGAGCACGACCGCGCTCCTGCGCACCGGCGGGCGCGGACTGCTGCTCGACCTGGCCGACGATCCCCGGCTGCGCGCCACGGCCGCGCCCTGGGCGGACCGGGTCGTCACCGCCACCGTCCGCCCCGCCGGACCCCACGGCCCGCTGGGTGACGCCGGAGCCGTCCTCGTACGTCCCGACGGCTACGTCGCGTGGACGGGCGACGCGGCCGCGGAGGCCGGGGACGCGCTCCGCGCCTGGTTCGGCGCAGCTCGCTGAAATGCTCTGACCGGAATTGACGTCGTTCTGACCTGAGCCGTCTTGAAGCCGGTCCGGCGGCTCAGGATGATGGATTTCCGGATCCCTCGTGAAATACCGGCGGACGAATCCTGGAGGCAGGACAGTGAAGGGAATCATTCTGGCCGGAGGTCACGGAACGCGACTGCATCCCATTACGATGGGAATGTCGAAGCAATTACTTCCGGTCTACGACAAGCCGATGATTTATTACCCGCTTTCGGTGCTCATGCTGGCTGGTATCCGTGACGTCCTCATCATTTCCTCCCCGCTCGACCTGGACGGATTCCGCCGGCTCCTCGGTGACGGCTCCGACGTCGGACTCACCCTCACTTATGCCGAGCAGGACGAGCCGCGCGGCCTCGCCGACGCCTTCGTCATCGGCGCCGACCACGTGGGCGACGATTCGGTGGCCCTGGTCCTCGGGGACAACATCTTCCACGGCCCCGGCTTCAGCGGGCTGCTCCAGGACACCGTGGTGGACGTCGACGGCTGCGTGCTGTTCGGCTACCCCGTGCGCGACCCGGAGCGGTACGGCGTGGGCGAGGTGGACGGCGAGGGGAACCTGGTCTCCCTGGAGGAGAAGCCCGCCCTCCCCCGGTCGAACCTGGCCATCACCGGGCTGTACTTCTACGACAACGACGTCATCGACATCGCCAAGAACCTGCGCCCCTCGGCGCGCGGCGAGCTGGAGATCACCGACGTCAACCGGATCTACCTGGAGCGCGGCAAGGCGAAGCTGATCTCGCTGGGCCGCGGCTTCGCCTGGCTGGACACCGGCACGCACGACGCGCTGGCCGAGGCCGGCCAGTACGTGCAGATCCTGGAGCACCGCCAGGGAGTCCGCATCGCCTGCATCGAGGAGATCGCCTGGCGGATGGGATTCATCGACCGGGAGACCTGCCACCGGCTCGGCAGCAGGCTCGCGAAGTCCTCGTACGGCCGCTACGTCATGGACGTGGCCGCAGCCGGCTGACCCCCCTACCGATCACTGCGTACCAGGGAGAATCGTGCCTTTCATCTCGCCCGACGACGGCTACCTGAGCCTCTTCAACCTGTTCGACACCGAAGACCGCGACAAGGAGGCACAGGTTCTCCAGGCGATGCGGGGCATCGTCGACAACGCCGACTACCCGGGCTGGATCTCCTCCACCGTGCACGCCGGGCAGGACTCCCCGGGCACCGCCAACCTCGTCCAGTGGCGCAGCGCGGAGGACCTCGCGGCACGGTACGCGGGGGCGGAGTTCCAGACGAAGACCGTGCCGGAGTTCCACCGGCTCGCGACCACGGTGCAGCTCATCAGGACCGAAGCCGTCTTCGGCCAGCGCCACCCGTCCCTGGGTGACACCACCGAGATCTCCACCGAGCGCGACGACTACACCGTCATCTTCGTGCTGCGCTCCGAGCCCGAGAACCAGGCGGCCCTGGTCGACGCGATCGCCAAGCCAGACGAGTGGCTGCTGACCGTCCCCGGCTACCGCTCCCACACCTACTTCCGGTCCCTCGACGGCACCGCCGTCCTCAACTACGCGCAGTGGGACGGCAAGGAGGCATACGACGCCTTCCACACGCTGCCCGACACCGATCGCCCCCTCGACGTGCAGAAGGCGCGGGTGCGGGCGCGGTCACTGTCCACGTCGCGGTGGGCGAACACGTTCCGGACGTGGCACTCGCGCTCCGCGCAGAGCTGACGGCCCGACGACCACCGACCGGAGAGACATCGCCATGCGCTTGCTGTTCACCACTGTCCCCGGGCCCTCGCACATGCTGCCGATGGTCCCGCTGGCGCAGGCCGCCCTCGCCGCCGGCCACGATGTGCTCGTCGCCGCGAGCGGTCCCGCCCTGACCACTGCCGTGGCGGCCGGCCTGCACGCCGTCGCCACCGACGACGGGGCGTCGGCCGAGCCGTACGAGGACATGGTCCGCCGCTTCACGGAGACCGACGTCAGCTGGCAGCTCAGGCCCGACGAGGTCATCGCCCACGTCGCCCAGGTCTTCGCCGAGGTCGGCGCCCGCATGGCGGACGGGCTTCTCGACACGGCCGCGGCCTGGGGCGCGGACGCCGTCGTCTACACCCCGCCGGCCGTGGCCGGGCTGCTCGCCGCCCGGGCCGCCGGGATCCCCGCGGTCCTGCACGGCATCGGTACCCGGCGGCCCACCTTCCGGCCCGCACTCCAGCACCTCGCCCCCGTCGCCGAGCGGCTGGGCGTCGCCGAACTCCCCGAGGCCGAGGTCGAACTCGACCTCAACCCCGCCTCGCTCGTCCCCGTGCTCCAGGACGGCCCGCTCAGGAGCGCCGCCGCGCACGTCCTGCCGATGCGGTACGCGCCCCACACCGGCGGCGCCGTACTGCCCGATTGGGTGCTGCGCCGGGCCGACCGGCCCCGCGTCGCGGTCACCCTGGGCTCCCTGCGCACCTTTTACGGCGATGGCACGCGGCTGCTGGAGATCATCGAGGGCCTCGCGAAGCTGGACCTGGAGGTCGTCCTCACCGCCAACGGCGCCGACCTGTCGGCGCTGCCCGACCCGCTGCCCGGCCACGTGCGGGTCGTCGACTGGATGCCGCTGCGCGCCCTGCTCGCCACCTGCGACGCGATCGTCCACCACGGCGGCATGGGCACGATGTACGCCTCGTTCGACGCCGGGGTGCCCCAGCTCGCCGTGCCCATGGCGCACGACGACGGGCACGCCGCCGCCCAGGTGCTGGCCGCCCGGGGTGCGGGCCTGATGCTGGAGGGCCGCGGGGCCACCGGCGCCGACATCGCCTCCGCGCTGTCCCGGCTGCTCGACGAACCCGGCTTCCGGTCGGCGGGCCGGGACGTGGCGGCGGAGATGCGGGCCATGCCGACGCCCGCCGACACCGTCGCCGCGCTGCCCGCACTGCTCGGGAGCACCCGATGAGGATCCTGGTGACCGGGGGCGCCGGATTCATCGGCTCCCACTACGTGCGGGGGCTCCTCGACGCCCGCTATCCCGGCTCGGCCGACGTCCGGGTGACTGTCCTGGACAAGCTGACGTACGCCGGCAACCGCGCCAACCTGCCCGCCGAGCACCCGAGGCTGGACTTCGTCCACGGCGACGTCTGCGACCCGGTGCTGCTGGCGGACCTGGTGCCGGGCCACACCGCGATCGTTCACTTCGCGGCCGAGTCCCACGTCGACCGCTCCGTGCTCGGCGCCGCCGAGTTCGTCAGGACCAACGTGATGGGAACGCAGCTCGTGCTGGACGCCGCGCTCGCCGCCGGCGTGGAACGGGTCGTGCACGTGTCCACCGACGAGGTCTACGGGTCGATCGAAGAGGGCTCGTGGACGGAGCAGTGGCCGCTGCGGCCCAACTCCCCCTACGCCGCCTCCAAGGCGGGCTCCGACCTGCTGGCCCGTGCCTTCTGGCGCACCCACGGCCTGGACGTCTCGGTGACCCGCTGCTCCAACAACTACGGGCCGCACCAGCATCCCGAGAAGATGATCCCCCGCTTCGTCACCCACCTGCTGCGTGGCGAACCGGTCCCGCTGTACGGCGACGGCCGCAACCGGCGCGAGTGGCTGCACGTCGACGACCACTGCCAGGCCATCCACCTGGTCCTCAACCGGGGCCGGGCGGGCGGGATCTACAACGTGGGCAGCGGCAACGAGCTGACCAACCTGGAGCTGACCGAGCGGATCCTCGCCCTGTGCGGGGCCGGACCCGCCATGATCCGCCGGGTCACCGACCGCAAGGGCCACGACCTGCGCTACTCGCTCGACGACAGCAGGATCCGCGAGGAGCTCGGTTACGCGCCCCGTATCGCCTTCGACCAGGGGCTCGCCGAGACCGTCGCCTGGTACCGCGACCACCCGGACTGGTGGCGCACCGCGGGAGCCGCGGCAGCGCTACCGCTGCCCGAACCACACCTAGCCAGCTGACAGCCAACGGACAGGAGGAACGTTCGTGGACACGGACGTCATCATCGTGGGTGCCGGGCCCACCGGACTCATGCTGGCCGGCGAGCTCCGCCTCGGCGGGGCACGGGTCGTCGTGGCGGAATCGCTCGGGGCACCCACGGGGCAGTCCCGCGGCCTCGGCTTCACCGCCCGCGCGATGGAGGTCTTCGACCAGCGCGGCCTGCTGCCCGGTTTCGGCCACCTGGAGACCAGCCCGGTGGGCCACTTCGGCGGGGTGCAGTTCGACTACACCGCGCTGGAGGACGCGCACTTCGGAGCCCGCGGCGTACCCCAGTCGCAGACCGAGGCGGTCCTTGAGGAGTGGGCCTCTTCCCTCGGCGCGGACATCCGGCGCGGCTGGGAGTTCAGCTCCCTCACCGACCACGGTGACGGCGTGGAGATCACCTTCCGCACGGCGGAGGGTGAACAGCGGCTGAGGGCCGCGTACCTGGTGGGCTGCGACGGCGGGCACAGCGCGGTGCGCGGCGCGGCCGGGTTCGACTTCCCCGGGAGCCCCGCCACCCGCGGCATGTACCTGGCCGACGTCGTCGGCTGCGATCTCAGGCCCCGGTTCCTGGGCGAGAAGCTGGCCAACGGCATGGTGATGGCCGCCCCGCTGGGCGAGGGCGTCGACCGTGTCATCGTCTGCCCGCACGGCGCCCCGGTCCGGGACCGCTCCGAGACGGTCACGTTCGAGGAGGTGGCCGCGGCCTGGCAGCGCATCACCGGCGAGGACATCTCGCACGGCGGCGCCGTCTGGGTCAGCTCCTTCACCGACGCCACCCGCCAGGTCACCGAGTACCGGCGCGGCCGGGTGCTGCTCGCGGGCGACGCCGCGCACATCCACCTGCCGGCCGGCGGCCAGGGCCTGAGCACCGGTGTGCAGGACGCCGTCAACCTGGGCTGGAAACTGGCAGCCGAAGTGGCGGGCTGGGCCCCCGAGGGGCTGCTCGACTCGTACCACACCGAGCGGCACGCGGTCGGTGTCCGGCTGCTGAACAACACCCGGGCGCAGGGGACGGTCTTCCTCGGCGGTGAGGAGGCCGATCCGCTGCGCGAGCTGTTCACCGAACTCCTCACGCACGACGAGGTCAAGAAGCACCTGGCCGGCTCGGTGAGCCACCTCGACATCCGCTACGACCTCGGGCCCGGTGAGCACGGTGAGCACCCCCTGCTCGGCCGCCGGCTGCCGCCGCGCGCGTTGCGCACCTCCGCCGGCACCACCACCGGCACCGCCGAGCTGCTGCACTCCGCCCAGGGCGTGCTGATCGACCCCACGGACGACGCGGAGCTGCACCGCACCGCGGCCGGCTGGAAGGACCGTGTGGTCACCGTCGTCGCCGCCCCCGACGAGGCGCAGACCCGCTCGGACCCCTTCGCCGGGGCCGCCGTGCTCGTACGGCCGGACGGATACGTCGTCTGGACCTCGGCCGACGGCGCCGGGGCCGAGTCCGCGCTGCGGCGCTGGTTCGGGCCGTCCACGGCCGACGCGAGCTGATGTGCACCGCGGGACCGGGCCCGGACCGGACGGCCCCGGCCCGAACCGACCCCGGCCCCGGTCCGGCCCCGACCAACGTCAAGCAGAAGGAGATCGCGTGACCACCCGAGTCTGGGACTATCTGGCGGAGTACGCCGAGGAGAAGGACGACATTCTGGACGCCGTGCACACGGTGTTCGGGTCGGGGCAGCTGGTGCTCGGGGAGAGCGTCAGGGGCTTCGAGAGCGAGTTCGCCGCCTACCACGCACTGCCCTACGCCACCGGTGTGGACAACGGCACCAACGCCCTCAAGCTTGCCCTGCAGGCGCTCGGCGTCGGCCCAGGCGACGAGGTCGTCACCGTCTCCAACACCGCCGCGCCCACCGTCGTGGCGATCGCGGGCACCGGCGCCACCCCGGTGTTCGTCGACGTCCGGGAGGACGACTTCCTCATCGACGTCGACCAGGTCGAGGCCGCCGTCACCCCGCGCACCAAGGCGCTGCTCCCCGTCCACCTCTACGGCCAGAGCGTCGACATGGCCCCGCTGCGGCGGATCGCCGAGCGGCACGGGCTGAAGATCCTGGAGGACTGCGCCCAGTCGCACGGCGCCCGCCACCACGGCGAGCTCACCGGCACCGCGGGGGACGCGGCCGCCTTCTCCTTCTACCCCACCAAGGTGCTCGGCGCCTACGGCGACGGCGGGGCCGTGGTCACGGCGGACGAGTCGACCGACCGGGCCATGAAGCAGCTGCGCTACTACGGCATGGACAAGGCCTACTACGTGGTGCGCTCGCCGGGCCACAACGCCCGCCTGGACGAGGTGCAGGCGGAGATCCTGCGCCGCAAGCTCCCCCGGCTCGACACCTACGTCGCCGGCCGCAACGACGTCGCACGCCGTTACGAGGAACGCCTCGGTGACCTCGCCGGCGAGGGAGGGCTGCTGCTGCCGCGCACCAGCCCCGGCAACACGCACGTCTACTACGTCTACGTCGTCCGCCACCCCCGGCGCGACGCCGTCATCGAGGCACTCAAGGCGTACGACATCCACCTCAACATCAGCTACCCGTGGCCCGTGCACACGATGAGCGGCTTCGCCCACCTCGGATACCCGGAGGGCTCCCTGCCGGTGACCGAGCGGCTGTCCCGGGAGATCTTCTCCCTGCCGATGTACCCGTCGCTGACCAGAGGCCTCCAGGACAAGGTCGTCGACGCCCTGCGCGAGGTGCTCGCCCGTGTCTGAGAACGCCGGGATCTACGACGTCGGCGAGATCTACGACGCCATCTACCACGGCCGCGGGAAGGACTACCCCGCCGAGGCCGCGGTCGCTGCCAAACACATCCGCGCCCGCCACCCCGGCGCCGCCTCCCTGCTCGACGTGGGCTGCGGCACCGGAGGCCACCTCGTCCACCTCGCCGAGGAGTTCTCCGAGGTGCGGGGGATCGATCTCGCCGAGGGCATGCTGGAGGTGGCGCGCCGCACCATGCCGCACGTGCCGGTCGAGCGCGCGGACATGCGCGACTTCGACCTGGGCGTCCGCTTCGACGCCGTGGTGTGCCTGTTCGCCGCGATCGGCAACCTCTCCGGTCAGGAGGACCTCGACGCCACCCTGGCGTCCTTCGCCCGCCATCTCGTGCCGGGCGGGGTGGTCCTGCTCGAACCCTGGTGGTTCCCGGAGAACTTCACCCCCGACCATGTGGGCGGCAGCGTCGTCACGCACGACGGCACCACCGTGGCCCGCGTTTCGCACACCGTCCTGCACGGGCCGGGCGACGCCAGCCGGATGGACGTGCACTACGTCGTCGCACGGCCCGGTCAGGGCATCGAGCACTTCACCGACACGCACGTCATGGCCCTCTACAGCCGCGAGAGCTACGAGTCGGCCTTCGCCGGGGCCGGACTCACGGTGGAGTTCGTCGAGGGAGAGTACGCCGGCAACGGCCTCTTCATCGGCGTCAAACAGGAAGGCGTGTGAGCGTCGTGCAGGTGCACAAGCTGGGCATCGAAGGTGCCTTCGAATTCACCCCCGCTGTCTTCAAGGACGACCGGGGCCTGTTCTCCAGCCCCTTCCAGGCGGCCGCGTTCGCCGGGGCGACCGGCCGGCCGCTGTTCCCGGTCAAGGACATCAGCCACAACCTGTCGGCCGCCGGCGTCCTGCGCGGCGTCCATTACACCGCCACCCCGCCCGGCCGGGCCAAGTACGTCTACTGCCCGCACGGCCGGGTGCGGGACTACCTGATCGACCTGCGGACCGGCTCGCCCACCTTCGGGGCCTGCGAGACGACCGAGCTCAGCGGCGACGACGGCCGGGCCCTGTACGTCCCGGTCGGCGTCGGCCACGCCTTCCTCTCCCTCGAGGACGACTCCATGGTCGTCTACGTCATGTCCGAGGGCTACGTCCCGGAGAACGAACGCGCCGTCTCCCCGCTCGACCCCGAACTCGGCCTGCCGCTCCCCGAGGGGCCGCCGCCCGCCCAGTCGGAGCGGGACCGGTCGGCGCCCACCCTCGCCGAGGCCCGTGAGCGGGGCCTACTGCCCTCCTACGAGGCATGCCTGGAAGTGGAGGCACAGCTGTGGCCGTGACACCCCCGCTGGTCGTGCTGCTCGGCGCCACCGGCTTCGTCGGCTCCGCGGTGCTGCGCGAGCTCACCGCGACGCCGGTCCGGATCCGGGCCGTCTCCCGCCGCCCGGCCGTGGTCCCGGCGGGTTCCGAGAACAGGGTCGAGGTGTACCCCGCCGACCTGACCGCACCCGGCGCGGTCGCCGAGGCGCTCGACGGCGCCGACGTCGTGGTCCACGCCCTGCTGTACAGCTCCGGGGCCACCACCTGGCGCGTCGAGGACGGCGACACCGGCGCCGAGCGGCTCAACGTCGGCGTGGCCCGCGACGTCGTCGAGGCCCTGCGCGCCCGCCGCGCCGCGGGCGCCCCACCGGTGCGGGTGCTGTTCGCGGGCGCCGCCTCGCAGGTCGGCGCACCCGACAAGGACGTGCTCGACGGCACGGAGACCGACCGGCCCAAGGGCGAGTACGACCGGCAGAAGCTGCGTGCCGAGGAGCTCCTGCTGGCCGCGGACGCCGAAGGCGTCCTGCGCGCCGCCTCCCTCCGGCTGCCCACCGTCTTCGGCTACGGCCCGGCCTCTACGGCCCGGGACAAGGGGGTCGTCTCCACCATGGTGCGCCGCGCCCTGTCCGGGGAGCCCTTGACGATGTGGCACGACGGAACCGTGCGGCGCGACCTGCTGTACGTCGAGGATGCCGCCCGCGCGTTCGCCGCCGCCCTGGACCACGTCGACGAGCTGGCAGGCCGGCACTGGCTGCTCGGCACCGGGGAGGGCCGCCCGCTCGGCGAGGTGTTCCGCACGGTCGCCGACCTGGCGGCCGCACGGACGGGTGAGCCGCCCGTACCCGTGGTCTCCGTGGAGCCGCCCGCGCACGCCGAGACGGGCGACTTCCGCAGCGTCACCGTCGACTCCTCCGCCTTCAGGTCCGTGACCGGCTGGCAGCCGGCCACGGACCTGGACGAGGCGCTGCGCCGCACGGTGGCGTTCCAGGCCGACGGCGGCGAAGAGGCCCTGTCGTGACCGCGCCCGCCACCTTGGCGCCGTCGCTCAGGCCGCGCGCCGATCCGGACCTGGCCCTCCGGCTGGCCCGCTCGGCGGCCGCCGAGGACGGACACTTCCTGAGTACGGCCGACGTCGACGCCTGGCTCGCCGACCGGGCCCGCGCCCACCGCTTCCGGGTGGACCGGGTCCCGCTCAGCAGCCTGGAGGGCTGGTCCTTCGCCGAGGGCACCGGCAACCTGGTGCACCGCACCGGACGGTTCTTCAGCGTCGAGGGGCTGTCCGCCTCGGTCAGCGAGGGGCGGGCCCGCAGCTGGCAGCAGCCCGTCATCCGGCAGCCCGAGGTCGGCATCCTCGGCATCCTCGCCAAGGAGTTCGACGGTGTCCTGCACTTCCTGATGCAGGCCAAGATGGAGCCGGGGAACCGCAACCTGCTCCAGCTGTCCCCGACCGTCCAGGCGACCCGCAGCAACTACTCGTCCGTGCACGGCGGTTCACGGGTGCGGTACCTGGAGTACTTCGCGGGCGCGGGGGGCGGCCGGGTCCTCACCGACGTGCTCCAGTCCGAGCACGGTGCCTGGTTCTTCCGCAAGTCCAACCGGAACATGCTCGTCGAGGCCGGCGCGGACACCGACGTCCCGCCGCACGACGACTTCCGCTGGCTCACCCTCGGCCAGCTGGGCCGGCTGCTGCGCCGCGACAACGTGGTGAACATGGACTCCCGCACCGTCCTCGCCTGCTTCCCGGCGCCGGCCTCGGACGGGGGAGCGCTGCTCACCGACGCCGAGCTCCAGTCCTGGTTCACCGTCGAACGCTCCCGCCACGACGTGGACGTCCAGCGTGTCCCGCTGGCCGGCGTCCACGGCTGGCGGCACGGCGACGACGTGATCGAGCGGGCCGACGGCCGCTACTTCCGGGTGGTGGGCGTCCGCGTGGAGGCCGGCAGCCGGGAGGTCGGCGGCTGGGACCAGCCGCTGATAGAACCCACCGGCACCGGCGTGACGGCGTTCCTGTACCGCACCTTCCAGGGAGTGCCGCACCTGCTGGTCAACGCCAAGGTCGAGGCCGGGTTCCTGGACACCGTGGAGATCGCACCCACCGTGCAGGCCACGCCCGGCAACTGGGCGCACCTCCCCGCCCGGGACCGGCCGCCGTTCCTCGGCCTGGCGCTCGATCCGCGCGCCGACCGGGTGCGCTATTCAGCCGTGCACTCGGAGGAGGGCGGCCGCTTCCTCAACGCCGAGAGCCGCTACCTGTTCATCGAGACCGACGCGTCCGAGACCCCGCTGGCGCCCCCCGGGTACCAGTGGGCCACCCCGGCCCAGCTGCGCGCGCTCACCGGCCACGGCCACTACGTCAACGTCCAGGCGCGGACCCTGCTGGCCTGCCTGGACAGCGGCGCGGTACGGCTCTGAACCGTGCGCCGCGCCCCCCGCGGTGAACAGAGGCCGGAGCGGGACGGCCGTCGGCTCGACGGAGAACCGTCCCCGAGCCGTCCCCGAGGAGAGGCAAGGAACCGATGACGAAGGCCGCCCACGCGACGCCCCCGGCCGGGTTCGCCCTGTCACCCGGCGTTCGCCGGATCACCCTGGACGCGGCGGGCATCGGCCTGTCCGCGCTGCTCGCCGAGCCGGAGCACACCGCCCCGCGGGCGACCGTCGTCGCCCTGCACGGCGGCGGCATGAGCGCCGGCTACTTCGACGGACAGGCGCACCCGGGACAGTCCCTGCTCGCCCTCGGCGCCCGCCTCGGCTACACCGTCCTCGCACCGGACCGCCCCGGCTACGGCGCCTCAGCCGCCGTCCTGCCCGACGGTCTGCACCTCGCCGGCCAGGCGGACCGGCTGGCCGCCGCCCTCGACGACTTCGCCGCGACCCGGGCGACCGGCGCCGGCTTCTTCCTGCTCGCCCACTCCTACGGCGGCAAGCTCGCCCTCACCGCCGCCGCCCGCCAGGACGGCCACGGCCTCCTCGGCCTGGACATCTCCGGCTCCGGGCACCGCTACGCCGTACCGCTCGACACTCTTCCCGACGAGCACGGACACGGCCCGTGGTCCCGGAACTGGGGCAAGCTGGCCCTCTACCCGCCGGGCACCTTCCGGGACAGCGGCGCGCGGGTGGCCCCGATGCCGCTGATCGAGCGCCGGGAGGCCAGGAACTGGCCGGAGCTCTTCGCGGCGGTCGCCGGGTGCGTGCGGGTACCGGTGCGCCTCACCTTCGCCCAGCACGAGGTGTGGTGGCGGCACGACGAGCAGGCCGTGGCCGAGCTGCGACGCCACCTGGCCGGAGCACGCTCCGTCGCGATCGACGCGCTCCCGGGCGCCGGCCACAACGTCAGCCTGGGCTGGGCCGCCCGCTCGTACCACCTGCGCGCCCTCGGCTTCCTGGAGGAGTGCCTCGCCCTGCGCGAGAGCGCTCCGCCCGGACGTTGAGGGCGGCGTGATGCCCGGGCGGCGCCTCGCCACCGTGTTCGGCTCGCTGTCGGTGCGCAACTTCCGTCTCTTCGCGGCCGGTCAGCTCGTGTCCGTCGCGGGCACCTGGATGATGATCGTGGCCCAGGACTGGCTCGTCCTGTCCCTCACGGACGACTCGGCCGTGGCCCTGGGCGTGGTCACGGCCCTGCAGTTCACACCGCTGCTGCTGTTCACCCTGTACGGCGGGCGGCTCGCCGACCGCTACGACAAGCGGCTGCTGCTCACCGTCGCCAACCTGGTCTCCGCGGCGCTCGCCCTGGGGCTCGCGGTCCTTGAACTGACCGGCGGGACCCGGCTGTGGCACATCCATCTGTTCGCGTTCGCCCTCGGCACGGTCAACGCCGTCGAGGTGCCGGCCCGGATGGCCTTCGTCAGCGAACTGGTCGGCCCCCGGCTGCTGCCCAACGCCTCCGCGCTCAGCGCCGCCTACTTCAACACGGCCCGGGTGGCGGGACCGGCCGTGGCGGGCCTGCTGATCAGCGCGCTGGGGCCCGGCCCGGTGATGCTGCTGAACGCGCTGAGCTACCTGGCCACCGTGGCGGGTCTGCGGCGGATGCGCGCGTCCGAACTGCACCGGCCCGAGCGGACCACCGGGCGGGGCGGGGTCCTCGACGGACTCCGGTACGTAGGGTCCCGGCCGGATCTGCTGGCGCCCATGGTCCTGGTCGCGGTGATCGGTCTGGCCGGATTCAACTTCCAGCTGACGCTCCCCCTGCTGGCGAAGACCGTCTTCGACGCCGACGCCACGTCCTTCGGGCTGCTCACCGCGGCGTTCGCGGCCGGCTCCCTGCTGGCCGCGCTGGCCGGAACCGGCCGCCGCGGCCGGCCCCCGGCCCGTACGGTCGTCGTGTCCGCGCTGGCCTTCGGCGTGCTGGAGACCGCGGCGGGCGGGGCGCCCGGCTTCACCTCCGCCGTGGTCCTGCTGGGCCTGACCGGCTTCGCGTCGATCTACTTCGCGCAGGCCGCCAACCACCGCATCCAGCTCGGCAGCGATCCCGGCTACCGGGGACGGGTGATGGCTCTCTACACCTTGATCCTCCAGGGCTCCACCCCGCTGGGCGCGCTGCTGGTGGGCCTCCTCGCGGAGGGGTGGGGCGCTCGCTCCGGGCTGGTCGTCGGCGGCCTGGTCTGCACGGCCGCCGCGCTGGTCGCCGTGGCCGTGGAGCTCCGGCGCCGGTCCCGTCCAACTCCGCCGCCGGATCCGCGGCCGGCCCCCGTGTCCAAGGTCCCGCGCCCGACGGAGAAGGGCACATGACGCCCCGGCGGAGAGCCCCGGCCGGCCCCCGCCTCGACGTGCCGGCCGGCGACGTGCACCTGTGGGCGCTGGACGCGTCCGACGAAACCCGGGAGCCGGCGGCCGCCGGGGCGGAACTGGCCCCGTCGGAACGGCGGCGGGCGGCAGCCTTCGTGCGGCCCGCCGGGCGGCTGCTCTACGTCCGCGCGCACCTCGCCCTGCGCCGACTGCTGTCCGCGTACACCGGCACCGCCCCGGCTCTCCTGGACCTGCGCCGGGACCCCTGCCCGCGGTGTGCGGGGCCGCACGGGCGTCCCGTGCTGGCCGGTCCGGGGCTCCACTTCTCGCTCTCCCACAGCCACGGTCGCGCGCTGATCGGCGTCGCCCGGGCGCCGGTGGGCGTGGACGTGCAGCGGGTACCGGCCGCCCGGACCGTGGAACTGTGCCTGCCCGCCCTGCACGCCGAGGAGCGGCGGGAGCTGCTCGACCTGCCGGCGTCGCTCAGGCCCCGCGCGTTCGGCGAGCTGTGGACCCGTAAGGAAGCCCTGCTCAAGGGGGTCGGCACGGGGCTGAACCACGGCATCCGCGCGGCCCCCTACCTGGGCGTCCGCCACACCTCGGGCCGCTCGGCCGGGGCGCGGGACCGGCCGGCCGGCCCGCGGGGCTGGTCGGTGGTGGACCTGCCCGGCAGCCCGGACCACGTGGCCGCCACGGCGCTGTCCGCCACCGGCCCCGGCCGGGCCGTCCTGCGCGAACTGCCCGAGGACACCCTGCACCTTCCGGTCCTGCGGTCCGCCGAGCTGCTCGGCGGGCTCGACCCGGACCGGTGCACGGCGGTGCCGGCCCCCGGGCGACCGGCCGGCCCGGACCCGGCGCGTTCCGATCACGACGACAGACGACAAGGGGAGAGATGGAGACCGTGACGAGCGATCCGTTCGACGAACTGCTGCGGGTCAAGGAGGAGGCCCGCCGGGGCCCTGACGAAAAGGCCACCGAACGACAACACGCGAAGGGCAAGCTGACCGCCCGTGAGCGCCTCGAACTCCTCCTGGACAAGGGGAGTTTCACCGAGATGGAGTCGCTGCGCCGGCACCGGGCCGTCGGCTTCGGTCTGGAGGCCAAGCGGCCCTACACCGACGGCGTGGTCACCGGATGGGGCACCGTCGAGGGCCGAACCGTCTTCGTCTACGCCCACGACTTCCGCATCTTCGGCGGAGCCCTGGGCGAGGCCCACGCGAGCAAGATCCACAAGCTGATGGACCTGGCGATCGCCGCGGGCGCCCCGCTCGTCTCGCTCAACGACGGAGCCGGCGCCCGGATCCAGGAGGGTGTCTCGGCGCTCGCCGGGTACGGCGGGATCTTCCGCCGCAACACCCGCGCCTCCGGGGTCATCCCGCAGATCAGCGTGATGCTCGGTCCGTGCGCCGGCGGCGCCGCGTACTCGCCGGCACTGACGGACTTCGTCTTCGCGGTGCGGGACATCTCGCAGATGTTCATCACCGGTCCCGACGTGGTCCAGACCGTCACTGGCGAGCGGGTCACGCAGAACGAACTGGGCGGCGCGGACGTGCACGGCAGCGTCTCCGGCGTGGCGCACTTCGTCTACGACGACGAGGAGACCTGCCTCGCCGAGGTCCGCTACCTGCTGTCCCTGCTGCCCTCCAACAACCGGGAACTGCCGCAGCGGGTCCGCGGCGAGGACCCGGTGGACCGGTCCGGCGATGCCTTGCTCGACCTGGTCCCGGCCGACGGCAACCGCTCCTACGACATCCGCGCGGTGATCGAGGAGGTCGTCGACGACGCCGAGTTCATGGAGGTGCACGCCTCCTGGGCGCCCAACCTGGTCTGCGCGCTGGCCCGGCTGGACGGCCACGTCGTCGGCATCGTCGCCAACCAGCCGCTGTCCATGGCGGGCGTCCTGGACATCAGGGCCAGCGAGAAGGGGGCGCGGTTCGTGCAGTTCTGCGACTCCTTCAGCATCCCGCTGGTGACCCTCGTCGACGTGCCGGGCTTCCTGCCCGGCGTCGACCAGGAGCACGCCGGCATCATCCGGCACGGCGCAAAGCTCCTGTACGCGTACTGCAACGCCACCGTTCCGCGGATCTCGCTGGTGCTGCGCAAGGCCTACGGCGGCGCCTACATCGTCATGGACTCACGGTCCATCGGCGCGGACATCGCGCTGGCGTGGCCCACCAATGAGATCGCGGTGATGGGCGCCGAGGGCGCGGCCAACGTGGTCTTCCGCCGGGAGATCGCCGCCGCGCCGGATCCGGACGCGACGCGCTCCCAGAAGATCGAGGAGTACCGGCGCGAACTGGTCCACCCGTACTACGCCGCCGAGCGGGGCCTGATCGACGACGTGATCGACCCGCGGCAGACGCGCTCGGTGCTCTGCCGGACGCTGTCGATGCTCGTCACCAAGGACGTCGACCTGCCGCACCGCAAACACGGCAACCCGCCCCAGTGATGTCCGAGATGTCCGACCCGTCCGCCAGGAGGAGATGACCATGCTGCACACCACCGGCCTGAAGGTCCCCGGAACCCTGTTCCGGGTCGAGCGGGGCGATCCCGACGCCGAGGAACTGGCCGTTCTCACTGCCGTCCTGCTGTCCCGCGCCGCCGCTGCCGGCGCCGAACCGGACGGCCCTTCCCCCCGCCACCGGGTTACGGCCGGCTGGCGGCGCCCGGAGCGCACCGCCGCCTTCGGAGTTCCGTGCGGCTGGCGTTCGGCCGGCCGTTGACCACCGCTTCCGCCCCGTCTGAGAGGACCGTCATGACCACGCCCGAGGAACTCGCCCAGTTGCACACCCGGATACGGCGGCTCACCGACCGCACCGAGGTGACCGAGGTGTGCGACCGCTACGTCGTCCACCTGGACCGGAGCCGGCACGACGACGCCTGGTTCGGGTCGGTCTTCACCGAGGACGTCCACCTCGTCTTCCCCTTCGGCGAGTACAAGGGCTTCGAGGGGCTCGCGGGCTTCCAGCAGATGGCCCGTACGACTTTCGAGCGGACCCACCACATGGCGGGGAACTACGAGGTCGAGCTCTACCCGGGAGGCGACGACGACCGGGCGCGGGTACGGGCCCACCTGACGGCGGTGCACGTCCGCCGGCGCGAGGAGCCGGCCGAACACTTCGACATCGGGGGCCATTACGAGGCCGAATTCGTGCGCACCGGCGACGGCTGGCGGATCCGGGGGTTCGCCTTCGACCTGGTGTGGAGCGCCGGACAGGGGCCGGCAGGGGGGCACTGACCCGCGGTCGGCCGGCCGCGGTGGCGGGCGGGCCGGGAGACGGCGGGCGGGGCATGCGGCAGCCCGCCGCCCCCGGGCCGCCCCCCACCCGCGCCGACTCAGGTGCGCGGCAGGTACCCGTACAGGAAGGCGTGCACGCCGGCCGTCGCCATGGCGTCCAGTTCGGCCTCGGACATCGCGTCCGCGCCGGCCTTGCTCCGGCCCCAGGTGTTGGTCACGAGCACCACGAAGTGCTGGGCTGCGAAGTCGACGTCCGTGACCCGCAGCAGCCCGCGTTCGGCGAGAAGGGACATGCCGGCGGCGAGGGAGCGCTGGACGCGCCGCGGCCCCTCCTCCTGCCAGGCGTCGCGCAGGTGGCGCGGGAAGTCGTTGCCCTCGGTGCTCATCCGGCCGACGATGGCGAAGTGGTCGGCGAACTCCGGACGGGGCCGCACCCAGTCCCGTGCCAGCCTGATCAGGTCGGCCTCCAGATCCTCGGCGCTCGCGATGTCGCCGAGGTGACGCAGAGTCATCGCTCCGTGCGCGGCGGCCACCTGTTCGGTGCTGTCCGCGAGGACGGTGGCGAACAGTTCCTCCTTGCTGACGAAGTGGTTGTAGATGGTGCGAGTGGAGACGTCCGCCCTGGTGGCGATCACCTCGATGCTCGCACCCGCGTAACCGGCCTGGCCGAACACCTCCCGTGACGCGCGCAGGATGGCCCGCCGTTTCTCGGAGCAACCTCCGCGTTGCCGGGCTGTCCCCATCTCTCGGGTGTCGGTCATCGTGCCGCCTCCTCGTGTGTTGCTTCGCCTCGCCCCGACATTACAACGACCCCTTTACTCAGTCGCGTACACGTTGTACTTTACCCACATGCTCCAGTCACGGAAGCCCGACGGTACCGAGGAGTCCTCCGGCGCGCCCCCCTCTCGCACCAAGGGCCGGGTCAAGGCGGGACTGACCCTCGGCTCCGTCCTCCTCGGCTATCTGATCGTCCCGATGGCCATGTCCGGCACCAGCGTCGCGCTCCCCCGCATCGCCGCCGACCTCGGCGGCAGCGGTGGAGCCCTGCAATGGGTGGTCACCGGCTACTTCCTGGCGGCCTCCTGCCTCATGCTCGTCGCGGGATCGCTCGGTGACCTCTTCGGCCGGCGCCGGATCTTCAGGATCGGGGCCGGCCTCTACATGCTCAGCACCTTCGGCGCCGCCCTGGCGCCGCACGTGCTGCTGCTCGATGTGGCCCGCACCCTGTCCGGGGTGGGGGCGGCGGGCGTGATGGCGGGCGGCGGTGCCATCCTGGCGAGCACCTTCCAGGGCGCCGCCAGGACCCGGGCCTTCGCCATGGTCGGCACCACCGTGGGCATCGGCCTCGCCTTCGGCCCGACCTTCGCGGGCTGGCTGGTCAGCAGCGTCGGCTGGCGGGAGATGTTCGCCGCGTTCGGCATCGCGGGCCTGCTGCTCCTGGCGGGCACGTTGTTCATGCCCGAGTCCGCGGCCGAGCGGCACTCACGTTTCGACGCGCTCGGCGCGGTGACGTTCATGCTCGGCATCATCGGCCTGATGTGGGGCACCAACCAGGTGGCCTCGGCCGGCTGGGCCAGCCCGAAGGTCCTCGGCTGGATCGGCGCCGGTCTGCTGATGTTCGTGGTGTTCGTCGCCATCGAGCGGCGCGCCCAGTCGCCGGTCCTCGACCTGAAGCTGCTGCGCGGCGGCCCGTTCACGGGCTGGCTGCTCGCCGCCCTCACCACGGCCGTCGGCACGGTCGGCGTCCTGGTCTACCTGCCGACGTACCTGCAGGGCGCGGGCGGCTTCTCCGCCGGGGACGCCGGGACCATGATGCTGGCGATGACACTGCCGATCCTCGTGGTGCCGCCGCTGGCCGGGAAGCTGGTCAACCAGGGCACGTCGCCCAGGCTGCTGATCATCCTGGCGATCGGCCTGATCGCCGGAGGCAACGCCTGGCTCACCGTCCTGGCCCCGGGTTCGGGCGCCGCCGAGCTGACCGGGCCGCTGCTGCTGATCGGCGTCGGCAACGGTCTGGCCGTCGCCCTCATCGACGCCCAGGCGATGGAACACGTCGCTCCCGACCGGATCGGCATGGCGTCGGGGCTGCTCAACACCATGCGCGGCGGTGCCAACGCCCTGGTCCTCGCGATCTTCGGCGCCCTCCTGGTCACCCTGATGGCGTCGTCCGTGGGCGGCCGGGAGGTGGCCGGCAGGGTCGCCGCGGGCGATCTGGGCGACGACCGGACCGAGTTCCTGACCGCGCAGTACACCGAGGCATGGCACGTCGTGCAGTGGGCGGTCGCCGCCCTGTGCGTGGTGTCGGCCCTGGTGATCCACCGTCTGATCGGCGCCCGCCCCGCGCACCGCGCGGACCCGGAACCCCTCCCGCAGCCGGCCGGAACCGGCGCGGGGGAGAAGGAGTGACCACTGTGCTCACGAAACTGCCGACGACGTCCATGGGCGGCACCGGCCTCGTGGTCCCCCTCCAGGGCCTGGGCTGCATGCGGATGACCGAAGCGGCGTCCGAGGCCGGCCGGGCCGAGGCGGGCACCGTCATCAACCACGCCCTCGACCTCGGCGCCACCATGATCGACACCTCCGACATGTACGGCCGTGGCCGCAACGAGGAGCTGGTCGGCCAGGCCCTGGGCCGCCGACGCGGCGAGGCGGTGCTGTGCACCCGGTTCGGCGTGGTCTTCACGCCCGACGGGGGGTGGCGGATGCGCGGCGACGCCGCCTTCGTCCGCTCCTCCTGCGAGGCGAGTCTGCGCCGTCTCGGCACCGACGTCATCGACCTCTACTACCTGGCCCGGCCGCACGTGGACGTCCCCCTGGAGGAGACCGTCGGAGCGATGGCCGAGCTGGTCGCCGAGGGCAAGGTGCGCCACCTGGGGCTCTCGGAGGTCAGCGGCGACGAGCTGCGCCGTGCCCACGGCGTGCACCCGATCGCCGCGGTGCAGTCCGAGTGGTCGCTGGGCGCCCGGCGCATCGAGTCGATGGTGCCGGTCTGCACCGAACTCGGCGTCGGGGTCGTGCCGTTCTCGCCCGGCGGGCGCGGGTTGCTCAGCGGCCGGCCGGACGCGACGGCGCAGTTCGACCGCACCTTCCCGGGCCGCGAGGACCTCCCCGCCGTTCTGCGGGAGATCGCCGCCGGGCACGGGGTTCGGCCCGGCCAGATCGCCCTGGCCTGGGTGCACCACCGCGCCCTGGTCTGGGGCACCCCGGTCGTCCCGATCCCCGGCACCCGCCGGGTGCCGCATCTGGAGGAGAACGTCGCCGCAGCGGTCCTCCGGCTCGGCGCCGACGAGCTGAACCGGCTCGATGCGGCGTCATCGCCCCCGACCTGATCCGCGAGCCCCCGCGAGATCACGTCCGGCCCCCGTACCCACCCGTTCGTCCACTTCCAGGAGAAGCCGTGTTCATTGCCTACGTCGTACTCGCCGTCCTGCTGTCGATCCTGCTGGTCTTCTCCGCCCGCAGCATGCTCGTCAAGGACAAGGACATCATGGAGACGCTCGACCGGCTCGGCGTGCCGAAGGGGTGGATCCCCGCGCTGGCGCTGCTGAAGTTCGCCGGCGCCGTGGGCCTGCTGATCGGCATCTTCTACCGGCCGCTGGGCATCGCCGCCGCGATCGGCGTGGTGCTCTTCTTCGTCGGCGCCGTCATCTCCCACCTGCGCGTCAAGGACGTCAAGGGCTCCCCGGTGCCCGTCGTTCTCGCCCTCCTTGCGGCCGCCCCGGTGGTCTTCGGACTCGCCACGGTGTGACGGTGCGCGGTGTGAGGGCGTGACGGCGTGCGGAGTGACGCGCGCCTTTCAGGCCCGCACGGGGACCCCGTGCGGGCCTGAACCGGCTTGACCATTGCATACCATGCGGGGTGGTGACCGTTGTTGCGACCGCCGTGGACACAAGGGCTGAAGGAGGACTGCTTCGTGGCAGGCAGGCTGGTGGAGAAGCGGGAAGCAATCATGCGCGGGGCCCGCACGGTCTTCGGTCGCGACGGGTACACGAGAACCAGCGTCGGCGCGATCGCGAAGGAGGCCGGGGTCTCCACCAGGACGATCTACAACCACTTCGAGAACGGCAAGGCCGAGCTCTTCCGGATCATCGTCGTGGAGGGCGCGGTCCAGATCCACGACGCGCAGCTCGACGTGATCGACCGCTGGCTGCGCAAGATCACCGAACTGGAGGCCGACCTCATCGACTTCGGGCGGGCCTGGGTCAAGCCGCTCGGCACCTTTCCCGACCACTTCGCGCTGGTACGGCAGTTGCGGGCCGAGGTGGGACACCTGCCGCCCGAGCTACTGAAGGCGTGGGAGGAGGCCGGACCGGTGCGGGTCGAGCGCGCCCTCGCGGAGCGCTTCCGCAGCATGGCGGAGGACGGCATGCTGCGGACCGACGACCCGCGCCAGGCCGCGGCGCACTTCCTCCAGCTGATCTCGGGAGAGATCATCGACCGCTCCTACTACGGAGCCCTGCCGCTGCCTCCAGAAGAGGTGAACGGACTCATCCGCTCCGGCGTTCAGGCCTTCCTGCGCGGCTACCTGCCGCGCTGACCGGTCTGCCGGGGCGCGGCGTGACGACGCGACATGACGTTCACCTGACGTAACCGCAGCAACATTTGCATCGGCCTCACTTGAGCCGCACGCCGGAAGCGACAAGGCTTATGGACACCGTGATGGTTGTTCATCTCCCTTCGCGCGCACCGGTGGTCAGGCACACAGAGAGGCAGCCATGTCGGCATCCGCACGCACCGTCCGGTTCGGGTTCGGCCCGTGGAGCACCGAAGTCGGTGCCGCCGCAGACGTCCTCCGGTACGCCGAACAGGCCGACCGGGCCGGACTCGACCTCTTCACCATCTCCGACCACCCCTACCTGGGCGACCGCCTCGACGCGTACGCCGTACTCGGCATCGTGCTCGGCCGCACCTCGCACCTCACCGGCGCCGTCAACGTCACCAACCTGCCGAGCCGCCCCGCACCGATGCTGGCCCGCTCGATCACCTCGCTGTCGGCGCTCTCCGGCGGCCGGGTCGCGCTCGGGATCGGGGCCGGCGGCTCCTGGGACGACATCGTGCGCCTGGGCGTGGACCGGCTCGACCCCGGGCAGGCCGTCCGGGCGCTCGAGGAGGCCGTCACCGTGATCCGCGCGCTCTCCGGGGGAGGGGCGCCGGTCACCTTCGAGGGCGAGTTCACCACCCTGCACCAGGCCGCGCCGTCCCCCGTCCCCACCCCGCCGGTCTGGACCGGCTCCGTCGGCCCGAAGTCCCTGGCCGTCACCGGGAGAGTGGCCGACGGGTGGTTCCCCGGGCACGCCTCCGACTGGGCGAGCGAGCTGTACCGCGAGTCCCGGCCGCGCATCGACGAGGCCGCGGCCGCGGCGGGACGCGACCCCGCGGACATCGAGACCATCTTCAACCTCCCCGGCCGCATCACCGACCGCCCGCAGGCCCGGACCCGGGACGAGGACGGCCGCTGGGCCGGCGGTTCCGTCGGGCAGTGGGTCGAGGAGCTGACCCGCGCCGTCCTCGAACACGGCGCCGGCGGGTTCGTGTTCTTCGACTTCGCCGATCCCGCGCCCACCGACGTCTCGCTGGGCCGCTGGGCCACGGAGATCGTCCCCGCGGTCCGCGAGGCCCTGGCAAAGGGCTGACGCCACCCCCGTAACTCGTCCCCGCCCCGCGCGTCCGGCCAGGAGGCACCACTCATGAAGGCATCCCGCAGACTCGGAGTCCTCGCCCTTTTGGCGGGGCCCACGCTCCTCCTCACCGCGTGCAACAGCGACGCGACGGGGGGCGGGAAGCCGGGCAGACCGGTCAGCGGCGGCACCCTCACCTACGCCGTCAACTCCGAACCGGTGAACCTCGACCCGCACGCCAGCTCGCAGGACGTCACCGCGCTCTTCGCGCGGCCCGTGCTCGACTCGCTCGTCTCGATGGACGAAAGCGGCAGGATCCGCCCCTGGCTGGCCACGTCCTGGGACATCTCCGCCGACGAGAAGACGTACACGTTCACCCTGCGCGAGGGGGTGCGGTTCCACGACGGGACGCCGTTCGACGCGAAAGCCGTCAAGGCCAACCTCGACCACGTCGTCGACCCGAAGACGAAGTCCGAGATGGCAGCGGGCTCCATCGAGCCGTACCGGGCCGCGAAGGTGACCGGACCGCGCACCGTCGCGGTCTCCCTCGAGCGTCCGCACGCGCCGCTGCTCGCCGCGCTCTCCACGCCGTACCTCGGGATGCAGTCGCCCGCGGCGCTGCGCGCCGGGCCAACGGCGCTCGCCCGCAAGCTGGTTGGTTCGGGGCCGTTCGTCATGGAGAGCTTCACCCCGCGCAAGGGCGCCGACTACCAGCGCAACGAGGACTACGACTGGGCGCCGGGGACCGCGAGCCGCAAGGGCCCCGCCCGGCTGAAGGGCCTCACGCTCCAGGTCATCACGGAGGACGCCGCCAGGCTCGGCGCACTCACCAGCGGCCAGGTGGACGCCATCGCGCAGGTGCCGCCGTCCGCCGTCCGCCAGTTGACCTCCGACCGGCGGCTGCGCATCACGAAGCACGCGGTGCCGGGCGGCACGTACACCTACTACCCGAACACCGGCTCCGGCCCCTTCAAGGACGCCCGGGTCCGTCAGGCTTTCCGGGACGGCATCGACTTCACCACCGTCGTCAAGGAGCTCTACTTCGGCGTGTTCGACCGGTCCCACACCCCGTTGTCCCCCAGCACCCCCGGCACCGCCCCCGGTCCGCGGCGACTGGGCTACGACCCGGAGGGCGCGGCCCGGCTCCTCGACGAGGCGGGCTGGAACGCCCGCGACGACCAGGGGTACCGGACGAAGGACGGCCGCCGCCTCACCATCCGCTGGCCGTTCGTGCAAGCCAGCGGCGCCCGCGAGCAGCGCTCCACGCTCGCCGCCCAGATCCAGGCCGAGGCGAAGAAGCTGGGCATCGAGCTGAAGCTCGTCGAGGGCACCCTGGGCGAACTCGTCCAGCAGTACTCCAAGGGCGACTACGACCTGATGGACCTGAGCTGGACCCACGCCGACGGCGACGCCCTGCGCAACCTCTTCCACTCCCGCGCAGTCTCCACCCCCGAGCGGTTCGGGCAGAACGCCGCCCGGTTCGTCGACAAGGAGACCGACCACCTCCTGGAGGAGGCCCTCGCCACCGCCGCCCCGGAGCGCCGCGAGCAGCTCTACGCGCGGGTGCAGGACCGGGTGGCCGACAAGAGGGCGGCCTTCCCCGTCTACGTCGTCAACTCGGTCGTGGGCATCTCCGCCAAGGCACAGGGCCTCGCCTGGGAACCGCAGGCCTACCCGTCCTTCCGCGACGCGTGGCTCATACCGTGACGGAGGCCATGGCAAAGACCGTGCGGCACCGCCGGCCGCAGGCGGTCCTCCTCCGCCTGGGCACCTCGGCGCTCGTCCTGTGGGGGGCGGTCACCGTCTCCTTCGTGGCGCTGCGGCTCACCCCGGGCAGCGTCGAGGACGCGCTCATCGGCACCACCACCGTCACCCCGCAGGTCCGGGCGCAGATCATCGCCGACCACGGGCTCGACCAGTCGTTCCTCGTCCAGTACGGCACCTACCTCGCCAACATGGTGACCGGTGACCTCGGGCACTCCTACCGGCTGCAGCAGTCGGTGGTTTCCGCGGTCGGTTCCCAGGCGGGCGCCTCCGTGGCCCTCGCGCTGACGGCCGTGACCCTCGCCCTGGTCGTCTCCACGGTGCTCGCCCTGCTCACAGCCCGCCGGGCCCGGTGGCTGCGCGGGTTCTCCTCGGGCGTGGAGCTGGTCGGCATCTCCGTCCCCACGTTCTGGGTGGGCATCCTGCTGCTCACCTTCTTCTCCTTCCGTCTCGGCTGGTTCCCCGCGGCCGGCGGCGAGGGCCCCGCGGGCCTCGTGCTGCCCGCCGTTGCCGTTGCCGTGCCGCTGACGGCGCTCCTCACCCAGGTCATGCGCGAGGGCCTTGAGATCGCCCTGGACGAACCGTTCGTCCTCACGGCCCGGGCCCGCGGCATGTCCGACGCCGGAGTACGGCTGCGGCACGCGCTGCGCCACGCGCTCCTGCCCGTCGTCACGCTCGCCGGCTGGATGCTGGGCAGCCTCATCGGGGCCATGGTCGTCATCGAGCAGGTCTTCAACCGCCAGGGCGTGGGGCGGCTCGTCCTCGCCGCCGTTCAGGACAAGGACTTGCCCGTGGTCATGGGGGTCGTACTGCTCAGCGCGGTCGTGTACATCACGGTCAGTGCCCTGCTCGACCTGCTGTACCGGGTCATCGACCCCCGGCTGCGGGGTACCGCGTGACCGCCCTCGCGCCGCGGATCCGGCCCGGACTGTGGTCCGCCATGGCGTTCCTCGCCCTGATCGCGCTCGCCGCCGCCGTCCCCGGTCTGCTGGCCGACGGCTCGCCCACCGCCACGGACATCGCCCACACCCTGCGACCGCCCGGCGCGGACCACCTGCTGGGCACGGACGCCAACGGGCGGGACGTCTTCACCCGCATCGTCCACGGCGCACGCCCCTCGCTCCTGACGGGCATCGGCGCCACCGCCCTCGCCGTCGTGTGCGGCACCCTCCTCGGTCTGCTGGCGGCCCTGGGCGGCCGGGCCGCCGACGAGATCGTCATGCGACTGGCCGATACGGTCCTCTCGCTCCCGAGCCTGCTGCTCGCGCTGCTGATCCTCAGCGTCACCGGGCCCGGCACGGTGGGGACGCTGTACGCCATCGCCGTCTACACCATCCCGGTGTACGCGCGGCTCGTCCGGGTGCAGACCATGGTGATCCGGCACTCCGGCTACGTCGAGGCCGCCAGGTCGCTCGGCCTGCGGGAGCCGCGCATCGTCCTGCGGCACATCGTGCCCAACGCCATCGGGCCGCTCCTGGTGCTCGCCACCATCGAGGCCGGCACCGCGATCGTCGCGGCCTCCTCGCTGAGCTACCTCGGCTTCGGCCCGCAGCCGCCCGCGCCCGAGTGGGGCGCGATGCTCGGCGCCGGACGGGACTACTTCGGCATCGCCTGGTGGGTCGCGGTGTTCCCGGGCCTCACCATCACGGCGACGGTGCTGTCGATCGTCGTCACCGGCCGCTGGCTCCAGCGGCGCCTGGAAGGGAGACCCACGTGAGCCGGACCCTGCCGCCGGACCAGCCGCTCGTCGAGGTCCGCGGGCTGTCCGTCGCGTTCGCGGCACGACGTGGCGCACCCACCCACGCCGTGCGGGACGTCTCGTTCACCGTGCGCCCGGGCGAGTGCCTCGCGATCGCCGGCGAGTCCGGGTCGGGCAAGAGCGTCACCGCGCGCAGCCTCCTCGGCCTCGCCGGGCCGGACGCCCACGTCACCGCCGAGACGCTGCGCGTCGCGGGCAAGGACGCGACCGGCTACGGCGACCGGCAGTGGCGCGCGGTACGCGGCCGGTACATCGGTCTCGTGCTGCAGGACGCCCTGGTGTCGCTCGACCCGCTGCGCCGCACCGGCCAGGAGATCGCCGAAGCCCTGCGCCTGCACCGCCCCCTGACGCGGCAGGAGGCCATGGCCCGGGCCGTCGAGCTGCTGCGTCTGACGGGCACTCCGGAGCCCGAGCGGCGGGCCCGGCAGTACCCGCACCAGTTGTCCGGGGGACTGCGGCAGCGCGCCCTCATCGCCGGCGCCCTGGCCTGCGACCCGCCGCTGATCGTCGCGGACGAACCCACGACGGCGCTCGACGTGACGGTCCAGGCCCAGATCCTGCGGCTGCTCGCCGAGCGGAAGGCGGCCGGGACGGCGCTGCTGCTCATCAGCCACGACCTCTCCGTGATCGCGCAGCTGGCCGACCGGGTGCTCGTGATGAAGGACGGCGTCGTCGTCGAGGAGGGTCCCGCCCGACAGCTGCTGACGGCGCCGCAACACCCGTACACCCGGGAGCTGCGCGAAGCCGTCCCCACGGGTCTGCGGCGCACCCGGGACCGGTTGGCCCGTCCGGTGGCGGCCGCTCATACCGGCTCGGCGGCGGCCCCCGGGGGCCCGTCGGCCGTTTCCACCGGTCCGGCGGGCCTCGACGGGGCGCTGGTCGACGCGCAGGGGCTGTGCGCCTCCTACGACGGACGGCGCGTCCTCGACGACGTGTCCTTCACCCTGGGTGAGGGCGAGACCCTCGGCCTCGTGGGCGAGTCGGGGTCCGGCAAGACCACCCTCGCCCGGCTGGTCACCGGCCTGATCCGGCCCGACGAGGGCCGAGTGCTCATCGACGGGCGGACCTGGAGCGAGCGGACGGCCCGGGAACGCAGAGAGACCCGGCGGAGCGTCCAGACCGTGCACCAGGACCCGCTGGGCTCCTTCGACCCCCGCTTCAGCGTCCGGCGGGTGCTTGACGAGGCGCTCACTGCCGCCCGCGACGAGAATCCCTCCCGGGCCTCGCGGCGGCAGCACGCCGCGGAACTGCTCGAACGGGTCGGCCTCGACGCCGCGCTGCTCGACCGCAGACCGCTGCACCTGTCCGGCGGGCAGCGCCAGCGCGTCGCCATCGCCCGCGCGCTGGCGCTGCGGCCGCGCGTCCTCGTCTGCGACGAGCCGGTGTCCGCGCTCGACGTCACGGTCCAGGCGGAGATCCTGCGGCTGCTCGACGGGCTGCGGGCCGAGCACGGTCTCGCCTGTCTGTTCATCTCGCACGACCTGCGGGTGGTGCGGGAGGTCAGCGACCGGGTGGTGGTGCTCAAGGACGGTCGTGCCGTGGAGACCGGTGACACCGAGGACGTCTTCACCGAGCCCCGCCACGCGTACACCCGCGCACTGCTGTCCGCCGTACCCGACCTGCCCGAGAAGGTGCTCACATGACCTGGACCGCGGACTGTGACGCCCCCGTCTTCGCCGGCCCCGCGGACATCGGGACGTACGGGCCGTACGGGCCGGGCCGGGTGGCCGAGAGCACCCAGGGCTGGCAGCGTCCCCGCTACCCGTTCCAGGGCCGGATCACCGCCGACGGCAGCAGCGGCCACCGCGCCGAACCGGGCCGCTACCACATCTGGGCCGCGTGGAGCTGCGGCTGGGCGCAGCGGGTCGCCATCGTGCGGAAGCTGAAGGGGCTGGAGGGGGTCGTCTCCCTGTCCTACGTGGACGACGAACGGGACGGCAGGGGCTGGGCGTTCAGGGAGCGCCGCGGCCCCGACCCGGTCGCGGGATTCCGGCTGCTCAGCGAGGCGTACGAGGCGACCGCGCCCGGCTATCCGGGCCACATATCCACCCCCGTGCTGTGGGACCGCCGCACCGGCCGCATCGTCAGCAACCACTTCGACCTCATCACCACCGACCTGTGCACCGCCTTCGACGCGTGGGCCGCCCCGGGCGTGGACCTGCGGCCGGAGCCGCTGCGCTCCGAGATCGACGAGCTGAACACCTACCTCTACGAGAACGTCTGCGACGGGGTGTACCGCGTCGACGGCGCCGCCACACAGGGGGCGTACGAGGCGTCGCGGCAGCAGGTGTGCCAGGCGCTGGAGACGCTCGACGCCCGGCTCGCTGACCGCAGGTACCTGCTCGGTGACGTCGTCCGCGAGCCGGACGTCCGGCTCTGGCCGACCCTCGCCCGGTTCGACCTCGCCTACAACCCCGTCGCCGGCGTCTGCCGCGGCGGTCTGCGGGCGTTCCCGCACCTGTGGGCGTACGCCCGCGACCTGTACCGCCTGCCCGCCTTCCGGGACACCACCGACTTCGACGCCTACCGCATGAGCCCACCCCCGGAGCGGGCCGACGGTGTCCGGCACATCGACGTCGACCCGGCGGTTCCCGGCTGGCTGTGAGGTCCAACTCCTCTGGTGGCAAGCGCTGTTCGCGACTCCCTGCTGCGAGCAATGATGGTTGCATTCCTTGCCATAGGTGTTGTACTTTCTTCATGATATTGCGTCAGTCAATGCGAAGGAAGCAGAGCCCATGACCCGGATCGCCATCATCGTCGGAAGCACTCGTCCCACGCGCCGCACTGCGGTCGCGGCGCAGTGGGTCCTCGAAGCCGCAGGACGCCACCCGGCCGTCAAGAACGAGGACGCCACCGTCGAACTGGTCGACCTGGCCGACTTCGACCTCCCCCAGCTCGACGAGCCCGAGCCCGCGGCCTTCGGCGTGTACCACCACGAGCACACCAAGAAATGGGCGAGCACCATCGCCGGGTTCGACGGCTTCATCTTCGTCACCCCCGAGTACAACGCCTCCCTCCCCGGCTCGTTGAAGACCGCCATCGACTACCTGTACGGCGAATGGGCCCACAAGGCGGCCGGCTTCGTCGGCCACGGCGTCCACGGCGCCACCCGCGCTGTCGAGCACCTGCGCGGAGTCATGGCCGAGCTGAAGGTGGCGACCGTCAGCAGCCAGGTCGCCCTCAATGTCTTCACCGACTTCGCCATCACCGACCCCACTCTCCCCGGGGAGATCACCCCCGGCGAGCACCAGGAACCCACCCTCCACGAGCTCCTCGACGACCTCATCCTGTGGTCCGAGTCCTTCAAGCAGGTCCGGCAGACGGTCGCGCAGAAGGCCGCGACCGAGGCCTGACCGCGCCCGCGTGGCACGAGACGCCGTGCCGGGTCGCCAGTGACGGCGCACCCCTGCTCCTCGCCGTCCGGCCGGGGCCCCCCCCCCCGGGGGGCCCCGCCGTGGCGCCCCCCCCCCCGCCCCACGCGGGCCCGCCCGCCGGG
>NZ_JBHXRV010000025.1:0-43990 GCF_042716745.1 Streptomyces sp. NPDC058663 | reverse complement strand
CCGCCCCCGCCCCCTCCCCGCGCCCGGCCCCCACTCCCCGCCTGCGGGCCACCCCCCCCCGGCCCCACCCCCCCCCACCGCCGGGGCGCGGCCCCCCCCCCCCGGGCGGCCCCCGGCCGGCTGTCCGTGAGACATGGAAAGCACTCCAGGTTTCCGAGCGCGGCCCCCCTTTCGTCCGAGCCGCGATCCCGAACCGGAGACGTCGCAGGCGCGACAGCACTCCTGCCCCGGTGCGCGTTCGACTTGAAGGGGGCATTTTCTGTACGGCGGCAGCGCCGCCTGCCTCTCGGTCCTCGCACGGAAGTGACGCCCCGGGCCCCAGCGGCGTCCACAGGAGCCGCGGAAGCGGCCACGGCCCCAGCGACGGCCCGGCGCACACCACTGCATCCCGCCGGCGCATCGCAGGGGAATCCACCCGCCCCGGAGACGGCCACGGGAGAAACGTCGTCATGACCACGGACGCCGCGGCCCGCCCTGCGCCCCCGGAGGGGGTTCCCGTTTGCCGCCTGGTTCGGCCCCCGCCTGGGTGTTGCTGCCTGTTCCTGACCGCTGTTGGTCACGCGTTGGTCATGCGACCGCCCGCGTCGCGGCCAGAGGGTGCGTCATACGGAATGGTCGGGCAAGAGGTGGCTGAAGAGGGCAGGGATCCGGCCTGTGACCTGTGTCGATGCCGGTTCGGTCATGGCTCCTCAGTTGTTCCGGGGAAGGCGAGGAGTGAGCTTGTCGAGGTCGAGACTGATTTCGAACGGCACCGGGCGCCGAAGCGAGCCTCGGAAGATCCCGGCGGGCGCGTAGGCACTCGTGGGTTCGTCGAGCTCGTACACATGGACTGCGGGGGCTCCACCCTCTTCCTCGATGCACCAGTAATGCGGGATACCGGCATCCGCGTACTTGTGGAGCTTGACCGTGCGGTCACGGTGTGCCGATTCGGGTGAGACGACTTCCACGACGAGCTTCACGTTTTCGGGGGCGTACCAGGTGCGGTCGGGGTCGTAGGGCAGATCCGTCAGCAAGAGGTCCGGTTCGGGTCGGTTTCGGGCGTCGAGGCGGATCGTCATTTCCCGTTCGACCTCGATGCCGGGCGGCACCTGCGCCATGAGGGTGGTGGTCAGGGCGGTGATGAGTCGGCCGTGCCAGGACCGTTGAGGCGACATCATGAATACGAGGGCTCCGTCGATCAACTCGGTGTGGCGCGGTGCCTCGGGGAGGTGATCAAGGTCCTCCGCGAACCAGCCTTCCGCGCGGGGCGGGCGCATCCAGTCGGGCAGTGCGGTCATGGCATTACGGTAGCGGTTGCGGTTGCGGTGCGCCGCGTGCTTCCCGGGCCTCGGATCAAGGCTCCGCCGTGGACGCACCTGCCTACGGTGCGGGAATGATGCCCCCGTCCAGTGCGTCATGCCGGATCCGCCGCGTCAGGGCGATCTGATCGTGCAACCGGCGCTCGTGCTCGTCCAGCTGCCTCATCGTGTCGGCGATGGCCTGCTGGGTCGCGAGGTCGGGGAGCACCACGGGCAGGGAGCCGAGCACGTCGAGGGAGATGGTCTTCATCTTCATGCTTCCCGTGGAGTGGGCTTCCAGCCACGTGCGTGCTTCCTCACCGCGCAGGTACGCGGCGAAGTAGTCGGCGTCGAGCCCTGCGGGGGGACGCAGCAAAAAGCACCCAGTGCCGCATACCCAGCCTTCCTGTTCCGCGCGGACGACGGCGGCCCGTCCCAGTTCTCCGCGGCGTGCCAGGACGACGTCGCCGGTGCGGAGGTGGAAGCGCTCCAGCCCCTCGGCCTGCTGCTCGCTGATGTACCGGATGTTCGCCGTACGGAAACCGGTTCCGGTCAAATCCTTGGGCATGACGACGGGGACGCCGCCCGCCTCGACGTAGTGGTCGGCGCGGATCAGGCTTCCCGAAGGACCTGCGAGCAGCAGGCCCGGGCTGGTGGGCGCCCCTTCCGTGGCGCCTTTCAGTACGTCACGGAGCGGGACGCGGGTGTACTCGGTTTCGTCGCGGGCGGCCCGTTCGCTCCGGTCGAAGCTCCGGCAGAGGGGGGCGGTCGCGTCGGCCGTCGTCTCGGCTCGCTCCATCAGTTCGTCCAGCAGGCGCCGGGTGTCGACCGCTGCGGTGGGCTGCTTGCGAGCGGGAGTCACATACAGCCGGGGGTCGAGGGGACAGCCGTCGTTCTCCAGGATTTCGGCGTACGGAACCGAGCGGGAGAAGCCGGGTTCGTCGGGAGTGGCGCGGGGCGACGTCTGCCAGGCGTGGAACCGGTCACTGATGCGGGCCCTGTCCTCGCGGCCGAGTTCACGTGTGCCGCGCGGATTCTGCGTGCCGGTTCGACTCGCGTCGATGAACAGGACGGAGTCGGCTTCCCAGGCGGGGAGGTGGTAGGTCTTGTCGCGGGCGAGCAGCCAGATATGCACGGGGACAGACGTGTGGGCGATCAGGGTGGAGCAGGGATTCGCCGAGCAGGTGTGGCAGCAGGCCGCTCCGACCTTCCACTGCAAAATCCTCGGGCCGCACTTCGAGGACCTGGCCCGCGACTTCACCCGCCGCTACGCCCACACCCTGCTGCCCGGTGGACTGCCCGGTCCGGTCGGTACCACCGAGGTCGCCGACCAGGCCGCCCGTACGAAGCACGAGGTCGATGTCATCGCCCTGGCCGCCGGCGAGCGCCCGCAGGCTCCCCGCGCCAGGATCGCGCTGCTTGGCGAGGCCAAGGCGACCGCCGCCCGTCGTGGCACCGGCGACCTGGAACGCCTTGAACGTATCCGTGCCCTGCTCGCGGACCAGGGGTACGACACCACTGCCACCACCCTGGCCCTCTACTCCCTGCACGGCTTCTACCCCGACCTGATCGACCTGGCCGACAGGCGTGAGGACCTTCTCCTTGTCGATCTGCCCACTCTTGACGGCAGCTGAGTCCGAGAGTCGCCCGACGGGGCTCGGGGAGGATTTGGTGAACGCCCGGCCCTGTTGGTCACGCGTTGGTCATGCACGGACCTAGCGACCCGTGTTTTACCTGGTCAGAATGGGTGCTACGGAAGGACGGCCGGGGCCGCCACCCCCCACAGGAGTGACCCCGGCCGTCTGTCCGCACGGGCTGTGCGACGAGCCCGTACTCCCTTCAGCGCCGTGAGTGCGTTTTCTGTCACACCATCACTGGGTCAGCGCTTGGTTGCACGTTGTACAAGTCATGGACGAATCGCCCTTCCACGTCGTAGCGTGCACATTCGCGCTGGGGTGGTGCGCAGGAGAGAACCAGCATCGACTGGGGACAGGTTGAGATGGTGCTGGGCGACGACGCGGAGCTGACCGCCGCCGTGCTCGCGGCGCAGGGCGGGAACGAGCAGGCCTTCCGTACCGTGTACCGCGCCGTGCAGCCACGGCTGCTCGGCTACATACGCACGCTTGTCGGCGAGCCCGAGGCGGAGGACGTCGCCTCTGAGGCGTGGTTGCAGATAGCCCGTGACCTGCACCGGTTCAGCGGCGACGCGGACCGGTTCCGGGGCTGGGCCGCCAGGATCGGCCGTAATCGCGCGCTCGACCACATCCGGATGCGGGGCCGCCGCCCCGCGGTCGGCGGCGACGAGACCGAGCTCACCGAGAAGCCCGCCGATTCGGACACCGCCGGAGAGGCGCTGGAGTCCCTGGCGACGGGACACACCATGGCCCTCATCGCCCAGCTCCCGCAGGACCAGGCGGAGGCCGTGGTGCTGCGGGTGGTGGTCGGCCTGGACGCGAAGAGCGCGGCACAGACCCTCGGCAAGCGTCCGGGCGCGGTGCGCACGGCCGCGCACCGGGGCCTCAAGCGGCTCGCCGAACTGCTCGGTAGCCAGTCCGGCCAGCCCGGCCCGCCTTCCGGTACCGGCCGGGAGGCCGCGCAACCGGCAGAGCCGGACGCGGTGACGGCAGAACTGGACGCGGTGGCGTCAGAGCTGGACGCGGTGCCGCCGCAGCGCGACAGGCGCCCCGGTGCGGCGGCCGGACTGGCCCGGACGCCGCACCGGGCGAACGGGCACGAGCAGGGGTACGACCACGGGCACGGCTACGCGCCGCACGGGATGAGCGGCGCGAACGGTGTGACGCGATCGTGTGCGCGGACGCAGAAGGACATGTGATGGCCGACGAGCGCTACGAGTGGCTTGACGAGGACGCGGCGGAACGACTGCTGCGGGGCGACGCGGGTGCCTACGCGCGATCGGAGGCCGAGCCCGGGACCGAGCCCGAGCCCGGGACCGAGCCCGAGCCCGGGACCGAGCCCAAGCCCGGGACCGAGCCCGAGGCCCGGGTGGCGGAGGCCGGGACCGAGGCCCGGGAGGCGGCGGCCCGGCTTGCCGAGGCCCTCGACGGCCTGCGGGCGGGAGCGACCCACCGGGTGGACGCGGGTACCGGTGCGGGCACGGTCGCGGGCCCGGGAGCGGGCAGTGGTTCGGGTACGGGTGAACTCCCCGGTGAAGCAGCCGCACTGGCCGCTTTCCGGCAGTCCAGGGCAGGTACCGCGCGGACCCGTAGGTACTCCCGCTGGGGCCGCCCCGCGCGCTTCGGGCTGGTCACCGCGCTCGCGGCCGGTGCGCTCGGTGGGGTGGCGGTGGCCGCAGGTGCGGGTGTGCTCTCGACACCGTTCACCTTCGGCAGCTCCCAGCCCGAGCCCGCCGTCTCCGTCTCGGCGGCCGCGGACCCGGACGCCGCGGAGCCGGAAGTGAACCGTCCCGACGCGGAAACGGACGCCGATCCGGAACCCGGCGACCGGCTCGGGGACCCGTCCGGGGACAGCTCTCCCGACACCTCGGACGATGCCCCCACGGCACGCCCCGAGGTGAACGGCGGAGCGGGCGCCAAGGACCGTGGGCAGGGTGCGGCCAACGGCTCTCCCGACGGATCGGGCGACGGTGGCGGCGGCGCATCCGACTCCGGTACGTCGAGCCCGTCCGGTGCCGCCGCGTCGTCGGGCGGCTCGGGCTCGGACACGAACGAAGACAACGGCAAGCAGGACAAAGCGTCCGGCGACTGGCGCAAGCGTTCGATCAAGGCCTGCCGGGACTACCGGGCCAACCGCCTGCCGAACCACGTCAAGGAGTACCTCGAAACCCAGGCCAAGGGCCCGGCCGAGGTCTCCCGCTTCTGCGACCGGCTGCTGAGCGGCGGCAGCGGCGGCGGCACCCGCCCCGCCCCGGCGCGGCCCGGGGGCGACGGAGGCAAGGGTGACGGCGGCGGCGAGCAGGGCGGCGGTCCCGGCCACGGAAACGGAAGCGAAAACGGAGGCGGGGACGGCATCGGCAACGACTCCGGAAAGGGCAACGGGGGCAAGGGCGGCAGCGACGGCAGGAACGGCCACCACATCCGGAGCGGCAGGGGAATCTCCCCGTACACCGCCACCCGCCAGGCCTCCCCCCGCCAGTCCCTCCTGCTCACCCCCGCCACCGCGACGGCACTGCCGGTGGCACCCGCGTACGTCTGACCGGTTGACCGGTTGACCGGCTCCGGGGGCCGGGCTTTCGTGGGCCGGGCTCCCGTGGGCCGGGCTCTGCGGCCGGGCCCCGCAGGCGCCGGCTCAGCCGGGCGGGCCCCCTGCCTGGCCCCACCTGGCCCTCGTCTGACCCACACCTGGCCCTCACCTGGCCACCTCCCAGCCCCTTCCCCCATGTGACGTGCAAGACATTGGGGGTCGCCGGGCGGGCGGGGTGTGACGATTTTGGAGGCGGTGGCGCTGTAGTGAGTGAGCCGACTGGTCATCGGCCGCGCATGAGCCGGGGTTCCCCCCGTACCTACGGCTCTGCGCACTTGGCGCGGGCGGGATTCGTTCCCCCGGTCCCGCCCGCGCCTCCCTTTCGTGCCCCGCCCGACGCTTGACGGTTGTCCGCGGGCGTGGTTGTAATAGCGGCGTGCAGCGGGACGTCGGCCACTGAGCAGTGGGCCGGCCGGCAGTTCAGCCAGCACCTTCACCGCGAGGCCTCAGTTGTCCCGCGCCGTGGCGCATCCGCCACCCCCTCATCCTTCAGCACTTCTGCCACGCCTGTCGTCACGCCCACCGATGCCCCGTGTTCTGTCCCCGGCGGCCGCCGGTGCGCGTGCGCCGTCCGGCGGCATGTCCGTACGGGAGACCACACCTCATGAACACCAGCAGCACCCACACGAGCGGCAGCAGCACCGGCGACGGTCAGACCGTCACCGCTCACCCCAACCCGTTCAACCAGTCCGTCATCGACGAGTTCCGTGCCAACGGCGGCCGGGTCGGCGGCCCGTTCGAGGGCGGTGACCTGCTGCTTCTCACCACCACCGGCGCGAAGTCGGGCAAGCGCACCACCAACCCGCTCGGGTACGTCCGCCGGGGCGAGCACCTGATGGTCGTCGGGTCGGCCGGTGGAGCAGACCGGCACCCCGCCTGGTACCACAACCTCCTCGCCCGCCCCACCGTGACCGTCGAGATCGGCACCGAGGAGTACGAGGCGGTGGCGGTCCCCGCCGAGGGCGCCCGCCGGGACGAACTCTTCGCGTACATCGCCGACGTGGAGCGGGGGTACGCCGACTACCAGCGCGGAACCACCCGCACCCTGCCGGTGGTCCTCCTCGAACGCGTCGACCACTTCCCGGAGTCCGGGCCGATCGTGGTCCGGACGATGGCCGACAAGATCCTGGAGATCCACACCTGGCTGCGCGGCCAGCTGCGGCACGTACAGGCGGAAGCGGCAGCACACTTCGCGGCCCAACAGGAGCCGGGAGCACCGACGTTGCCGGGTCTGGGGCTCCAGATCCGCCAGCACTGCCTCGCCTTCTGCGAGACCCTCGACTTCCACCACCGGAGCGAGGACGCGGGGGTCTTCCCCGGGATCGCGCACTACCACCCCGAACTCGCGGACGCACTGGCCCGGATGAGCGAGGAGCACAAGGAGATGTCCCGCCTCAAGGGCGAGCTGGTCGCCCTGCTGGCCGACCACGCGCACGCCGACCAGGTGCACTTCATGGCCGAACTCGACCGTATGGCCGAGGGGTTGACCGCTCACCTCGACTACGAGGAGGAGTGGCTGCTGCCGGTGCTGGCGGAGGTCCCCATGCCGGGTCAGTAGAGGGTGCAGGGGGTGGGGCGGGCCCCCACCCCCTGACCACTCAGTGGTGCCACGCGTCGCCCCCCACGTTGTAGATCATGCGCTGGAGGACCTTGAGGGCGCGGGCGTACTCCTCGTCCTCGATGCCGTCGTGGGTCTGGTGGCGCAGCTCCAGCTGGCGTGCCGCGGCGCGGGAGTACAGCTCGTCCCCCGCCCCGGTCCGCAGCAGATGGCCGTCCGCGTCCTCGGTGACGAGGCCCCGGGCCACCAGGCTGTCGATGTCGCCGGGCAGGTCGTCGCCGGGCGTCGGGTAGTAGCGCAGGAAGTCGAGCATCCCGTCGCGCGTCCAGCCCGGCCGCTGGCCGAGGTGGTGCAGGACCCACCAGGCGGGCTGGGTCAGACCGAGGTGGCCGAGGGCGGCCCGGATGTTCTGGACGACGGCCTGACCCGCGGCGTTGGCCCAGTAACCGATGGGCTGGGCGATGAGACCGGCCTCGTCGTGGGAGGGGGCGAAGGGGGCTGAGGTGTTGCTCGAAGTGGTCATGAGAAGAACGTAGAAGCTCAACCAAACTTGAGGTCAAGCGTCATGGAGGGCGATCTCGCCGGCCAGTGGACCGGGCCGGCGGACCGAGGCGGCGGACCGGGGCTCCCGGCGGGACCGTCCGGGGACCCGGACGGGACCTACGCCGGGTTGTCGTCCAGCGACCACGGCACCGTCCACGGCGCCGCCAGAGGCATCAGGTCTGCGATGTGGACGCTCCTGACGCCCTCCCCGGTGGGGAGCAGGACCCGGATGCCGGGGTGGTAGTCGAACAGGATCTGCCGGTCCCGCCCGCAGGGCCCGACCGGCCCGCGACCGCCGTTGCCGACCGCCACGATCGTCGTCAGCTCGCGCGCTCCGGACGCCCGGGCGTGCCCGAGGGCGACCAGCTCGGCACAGGGCCCGCCGAGGAAGTGGTAGAGGTTGATCCCCGCGTACATCCGCCCGTCGACATCGCGGACGGCGGCGCCCATGGTGTGGATGCCGTCACCGTTCGCCTGGGCGTCGGTGTGGGCGTCGACCGTCTCGCGGGCGAGGTCGATCAGGGCATGGTCGTCGGAAGTCAGTGCGCGCAGCTGCATGGGCCGGAGCGTAGGACGGAAGCGGACGAGTGCGCACCGCATTTGTGCGCGGCGGGTCCGATGCCGACCCCGCGAAGCCACTCCGCCAGGCCCGCCGGATCGCCGGTCGACGCCCACCCCACGTATCCGTCGGGGCGGACCAGGAAGAGCCCGGTGCCGTACGGCTCGTACTCGGGAAGAGCGTGTACGGGGACGGGTACGCCGTCGGGGACCGGCACGCCCACCGCGAGCAGGGCGAAGCCCGGACCGCGCAGGGCGTCGAAGAGGCGGCGGCCGTCGGGGAGCGGCCCGTCCGGGGCGCGGTCCCCTGAGTGCAGGCGGCCCGCCGCGCCTTCGGAGAGGGGGCTCCCGCGGTAGCCGAGGCCGAGCTGCTGGGTGGCCCGGCCGCGCTGCTGCTCGCCGCGGTGAACGCGGGTGGACAGGCCGAGCATGGCGGCGGCGACGGGGCGGCGCTCCTGCTCGTACGTGTCGAGGAGGCCGGGGCCGGCGCCGTGCTCCAGTACCTGGCCGAGCTTCCAGCCGAGGTTGTAGGCGTCCTGGATGCTGGTGTTGAGGCCCTGGCCGCCGGCGGGGGAGTGCAGATGTGCGGCGTCGCCGGCGAGGAAGACGCGACCCTTGCGGAAGCTGTCCGCGAGGGCGGCACGTGGCCGGTAGGCGGAGGCCCACGGCACGTGGAGTACGTCATCGGAGGTGAGAGGGGTGCGGGCTGCGATCAATGTGCGCAAGCCGCCGATGGTGGGGTCGGGTGCCGCGCTCTCGTCCGCGTACCGGGCGATGAGCTGGAAGTCGTCGGTGCCGGGCAGCGGGCACAGGGCGAGCAGGCCGTCGGCCGCCTCGGGAAACGCGTGCCAGTGCAGACGGTCCAGGGCGGTGGGCCGTAGCCGGACGTCGGCCACCAGGAAGGGGGCCGGATCGACGGTCTCGCCCGTCATCGTCGCCCCGAGCAGACGGCGCACGGTGCTGCGGCCCCCGTCGGCTGCGACGGCGTACGAGGCGCGGACGGAGGTGAAACCCCCTGTTCCGGAAGATCCCCCTGTGCCGGAAGAACCTCCTGTTCCGGAAGATCCCCCTGTGCCGGAAGAACCCCCTGTTCCGGAAGATCCCCCTGTGCCGGAAGCGGCATTCGCGGGGGCGGGGGTCACTGTTACCGTCACGCCTTCTGCGTCCTGCTGGACACCTGTGACCTCGGCTCCGAAGATCACCTCCCCGCCCAGCTCGCGCAGCCGCGCGTGCAGGATTTCCTGGGTCCGCCACTGCGGGACGAGGCGCGGGCGGCCCCCGTAGGGCTCGGCCCGGGTCGCTCCCGCACTCTCGCCGAACATGTCGTACTCGCCGAGCCGCGTGCCGTCCGTCCGCCAGGCCATGCCCATGGGGGCGTGCGCGGATGCGGCCAGCACCGCGTCGATCACGCCGAGATCGTCGAACACCTCCAGGGTGCGCGGCTGGAGGCCCTTGCCGCGGGATCCGGGGAAGAGACGGTCGGCCCGCTCCAGGACGAGGGCACGGACACCGCGCCGGGCAAGGTCGATGGCGAGAGTGAGCCCGGTGGGGCCGGCCCCGACGACGACCACGGAAGTGTCTCGCACTCGTTCCTTAACATCGTTAAGTTCCATGTTCGCCAGCCTGCGCTTAACGCTGTTAAATTGTCAAGATGGCTACGACGAGACTTGACCGGAAGCTGGTTGCCGAGACGGCCTTGAGGCTGCTCGACGAGGTGGGGCTGGAGGGTCTGACCCTCCGCCTGATCGCCAAGGAACTGGACGTCAAGGCCCCGGCCCTCTACTGGCACTTCAAGAACAAACAGGCCCTCCTCGATGAGATGGCCACCGAGATGCTGCGGCGCATGACGGCCGACTTCATGGGCCACACGGACGGCCTCGCCTGGGACGAAGCACTGTCGGGCGCGATGAGGGGCCTCCGGGCCCACCTGCTCCGCTACCGCGACGGCGCCAAGGTCTACAGCGGCACGCACTTCACGGACACGACGTACGCGGCCCCGATGGAGGCCCACCTCCGCTCCCTCGTCGAAGGCGGCTTCACACCGCAGGGGGCTGCTCGGGCCTGGTTCACGGCGTACGGCTACACCATTGGCCACGTGATCGAGGAGCAGTCGATGCGCCCGGGCCCGGGCGCGGATTCCGACGACGGATACGACCTCGCCGCCCGGGCGGAACGCCTCGCGGCCTACCCCCTGGCAGCCGCCTCGGGCCCGGTCATCTTCGGCTCGGCGGACGAGGGCTTCGAACTGGGGCTTACGGCGGTGGTGACGGGCATCGGGGTAGTGCTGCGCGCCCGCGCGGCTCACTCGGAGGAGTGACCGCGTGCTGAATGTCAGCCGCGCTGGTTACGCTCGTGGACAGTGGGCTCCCCGGAAGGAGAATGCCGTGGCCGTAATACAGCACGAGACACATGCGGCTGATGAACCGCACGGGGCGACGGTCGGCGAGGTTGCCGATCAGATCTCCCGCGTGCTGACCGGGCACCGCGTGGAGATCATCCAGGGGAGGATCACTGTGACACCGCCACCGGACGGGGCGCACGCACTGACCCTGACCTGGGTGATCGAGGAGTACGGGAGGAAGGTTCGGGAGCAGGGGCTGAGGACGGTGCAGGGGGTCGGCCTGTGGCTGCCGTCCGGTCCTCAGGACTACGCGGTTCCCGACCTCTCCCTCGTGGACGCCGATTTCCGTGATGCCCATGTGGAGAAGAACTGCTTTGCTCCGCATGTGTTCCGGCTGGTGCTGGAGGTGACCTCCTCGAACTGGGCCGACGACCTCGGCCCCAAGGTCGAGTGTTACGCGCAGGCCGGCGTTCCCGTCTACCTCGTTGCCGACAGACGCCACGATGAGGTCCTGCTGTATGCGGACCCTCGTGAGGGCGTGTACCGAACCCGCACCTCGTACAAGCGCGGGCTGTCCGTCCAGGTACCCAAGTCGCTCGGTGTCGACATGGAGCTGTCCGTCGATCAACTCCTGAACGGCGACCCCGACGACTGACCTGCTCGCTCAGTTCACCGTGCGGCCTTGGTGAGGGCGAGGAGTGCGTCGAGGCTCTCGGGGGTGAGCCGGACGACGGTGCCCGGGTCGTCGCTCTCACGCATGAGCAAGGTGTCCTGTCGGCTCGCCAGCTCCAGGCAGTTGCCGTCGGAGTCCGTCGAGAAGGACGACTTCTGCCACTGCTTTTCCACTATGTCCACGCTTTCATGCTTGGTGTGCCACTTCGAGGATGAAGTCCCGTGACCGGTCCGGGTCGAGGGCGCGCTGCTCCGTGCGGTCCATGACCGCGCGGTAGTTCAGGAGCTGGTTCTCCGCGTCCAGGAACGCGGACCCCGCCGGCGTGTCCATCTGGACGGTGTCCAACTGCGGTACGGGGCCGGACACGTAGAGGGTCGAACTGCCCGCGTTCGGGAAGCCGCCCACGGCGAACGGGATGACACGGACCGTGACGTTCTCCCGCTCGGACTCCTTGAGGAGATGGTCCAGTTGGGCGCCCGCCACCGTTGGCCCGCCGAACTGCATGCGCAGCGCTGCCTCGTGAACGAGAAAGGTGCACTGCGGCGGGGCCGCCCGGTCCAGTACGTCGCGCCGCTTGAGCCGGTGCGAGAGTCTGCGTCGTAGATCGACGGAGCTGAACGGGGGGACGGCTTCAGCGAGGACGGCTCGTGCGTAGTCCTCGGTCTGAAGGAGTCCCGGCATGTGCATCACCTGGACCGCCCGCATGGCAGTGGCGTGATGTTCGAGCTCTGCCAGATCGTGGAGTCCGCTGGGCAGGGTGCCGTCGTAATCGGTCCACCATCCCTTGCCGCGTTCCTCGGCCATGGAGGCGACGGCCTCGATGTACGCCTCGTCCGGGCAGGCATAGTTGGCGGCCCATGCGCGCACGCGTTCGCCACTGACGCCGAACCGCCCGGACTCGGTATTGCTGATGCTCGTACGGTCCGTGCCGAGCAGCTGGGCCGCTCCGGCCACCGCGAGGCCGGCATGCTCGCGCATCTTGCGCAGCTCCGCGCCCACCCGGCGTTGCCGTGCGGTCGGGGCCTTCCTCGGTGGCATCGACCCTCCCCTTCTGTCGGCTCTCAGTGTCGCTCGTGTGTTGCCGAGGGTCCACCAAGGAGTGAATGTGAGACCAAGAGGTACCACATGTGAGACGACTGCTCTACGTTCGTTCTCGTAGCGCAGTGTTCACCGGTAAATCCGCAGTGCAGCCGCCCAGTTGGGGGTGGCCCGGCCACGGTGGTGGGACCTGCATCCATGCACGCGTCAGGAGCGCACCGGATGAACGTCATCGCGACGAACGCACAGTTCGCCACAGGGGAAGCGCAACTCCCGCCCCGCACCTACCACTTGAGCATCCCCAACAACACCACCGCACCCAGCCTCGCCCGCGGTCTCGTCGTCGGCGTACTGGCGGTCACCGGTCACCCGGACCTGATCGACGCGGCCCGCACCTGTCTCTCCGACCTCGTCACCAACGTCGTCCAGCACGCCCCCGCCACCCCGCGGATCCGCATCGACCTCACCCTCACTCCCGACGGCCGGCTCGTCATCGGCGTCCAGGACAACGATCCGGCACCCTTGCCCCGGCCGCACGTGGCCGACGAGTGGGCGGAATGCGGGCGCGGGCTCTTCCTCGTCCGGGAGATGAGCGAGGACTTCGGGGTCGAGCACGTACGGAGGGGGAAGGGGGTCTGCGGCAAGAGGGTGTGGTGCGCGCTGCGGGACCACGCGGGGGAGTGGGGGTAGCTGTGCAGGGTTACCGCCCGGCTGCCTGTTCGGATTCTAGGGCCCCCATCGGCCGCCCCCCCGGGGTGGTCCGTCACAGCGCGGCGAGCCGGTCCACCAGTAGCTCCGTCCTGCGCTCCGTGTCGCCCGGCGGCAGCCGTCCCGCTCGCGTCAGGGTGGCCAGGCCGTGCAGGGAGGCCCAGAACACCTCGGTGAACAGTCCCGGGTGGACACCTTCCCCTGCCACCTCGCCGAGGCTCTCCAGCAGGGCGGCGAAGGCGTCCTTCAGGGGTTCCGGGGTGTCGTCGTGCGCGAACGCCAGGCCGCCGTCGAGCTGGAACATGGCGTCGTAGACCGCCGGGTGGTGCTCCGCGAAGTCGAGGTAGGTGCGGGCGAGTGCGGTGACACGGGCGCGTGGGCCGTCCGCAGTGGAGGTCGCGGCCCGCAGTGCCATGGCCATCTCGGCGGCGCCCTCCAGGGCGACCGCGCCGATGATCTCGCGCTTGCCGCGGAAATGGCTGTAGAGGACGGGCTGGCTGTACTCGATGCGTTCGGCGAGCCGACGCGTGGTGACCGCGTCCCAGCCCAGCTCCTCGGCGAGTTCACGGGCCGTCGCCACGATGAGGCGCTCGCGGTCCGCCCGTTCGCGCTGCTTGCGTTCCTGTACCGACATGGCTCGATGCTAGCACTGCTAGACATTCGAGCATCAGTAGGGTTAGCTATGCCTCGAAAGCTAGCAGCGCTAGCAGAACTCGGGAGGGGCAGCATGCTCAACGCACTTGAGGTCTTCACCACCGTGGTCGTCGGCCTGATGGTGGGGGTGGAGTTCTCCGTCGCCTTCATCATCAACCGGATCCTCGACGCACTGCCCGGTGACAACGGCCAGCTCGGCCGGGCCCATGGGGGCCGCATGCTCGGCGCCGTGATGCCGGTCTGGTACATCGGCTCGCTCGTCCTGAGCGCGGTGTGGGCCATCGCCGGATGGCACGACCCGGGGGCCGGTCTCGTGGTCATCGCGGCCGGGCTGCTGATCCTGAGCGTGATCATGTCGCTTCTGCTGCTCGTCCCGATCAACAACCGGGGCAAGACCTGGACCCCCGAGAACCGGCCCGCGGACTGGAAGGAGCAGATGAACCGCTGGGACCGCTTCCACTACGTCCGCGTCGCCGTCATCATCGCCGCCTTCACCCTGCTGGCCATCGCCCGCGGCTGAGCGGTCAGCCCGCCAGGACGTCCACGCCCGGCAGGTCCCGGTGGGTGTGGTGCGCCGTGGTGAGGGCCGCCAGATGGGGGCGGTCCAGGGCCGTGTACGCCAGGGTGAGCAGGTCGTGGGCGTGGGCCTCCAGGGTGGCGTCGCCCCCCGACGCCCAGTGCAGGTCGCGGCCCAGGGCGAGGGCCTCCGCCGGGTCGCCGGACGAGCAGCGGGCACGCGCCTCAGCCACCCAGGCCGTGACCGTCGCGGGTTCGTCGAGCCGGGCGTACAGGTGCTCCGCGAAGTGGTACTCGTCCGCCCCGTTGTGCGGCGGCCTGTCGAGGATCGTGGCGCCCGTGACCAGGGCGCCCGCGCCGTCGAGGGTGGTGAGACGGTCCGGGGAGAGCGGCCGGCGCAGGAAGCCCGGGTCGTACGTGCCGGAGTACGCGAGGCCCTGCTCGGGGCGGTCGGACGTCTCGAACCGGCAGATGAGCGTACGCAGTTCGGCGAGTGCAGCGAGGCGCCGCACGACGTCCGGGTCCGCGGGGTCGTCGTCGTGGAGGTCGCGCCAGACCCGCTCCAGGACGTCGCGCACCGCCGTCAGTGGGGTGCCTGTGGGGTCGTACGCGATGCCTCCGCCGTCGTTGGTGTAGTACGAGGCCGTGCCCGCCGCGGTGCGGCCGTCGTCGAACCACAGCCCGTAGTGCAGGCCGTCCGAGCCGCCGTGCAGGAAGGTCAGGAACTCCGGGGGGTCGCGGTAATACCGGCCGTGGACGCGGATGTCGATGCCGGGCCGTGGCGCGCGGTCCGGATCTGCGACGACGTCCATGATGCCCGCGGGGGAAAGGCCCAGGTCCGCGAGGGTGCGCGCAGCCTCCGGGGAGAGCGAGTGCAGGAAGTCCTGGAACCGGAGGAGGGACTCCGGGAGCACGAACCCCCAGCCGCGGAGTACGGCGGCCCGGGCGGCCTCTCCTGGTTCGGGGTGTGTGTTCATGGGGCGATGCTAGCCACCTGGCCCACCGCCCCCGCCGACCGCTCGGCCTGCGGCACGTGCGCCTCCTGCGGTACGTGCGTCCCCTGCGGTACGTGTGCCACCCGCGGCCCGGACTCCAGCGCGTGCAGCATCGGGACCTGCAGGGCCAGCGCGACGACCGCGGTGATCAGGTGGCGTCGCGGGACGGACGTGGCCATGGTGGAGCTCCCTCCGCTGGTGGTGTCCGACGCGCGAAAGGTAGGGCGGGCCTGCCGGTCCCGGCGTCACCCCAGGGGCCCCACTCCGATGTCGTACCCGGGTAGCAGGACGGTGACGGCCGGGCCCGGCGGCCGGGCCCGGTGGCCGGGCAGGGTGGCCGGGACTGCCGAAGGCGCGCGGGGTGCCGCGCCGCCCGGCGTCAGGCCCTGAGCCTGCGCACGCGCCGCGCCACCCTCCGTACCGTCGCATTGCGCGGTACGAACGCCAGACGCTGCGGCAGCCCGCCCGGCAGGGCGAGCGACGTCAGGCGGCGGCGCTTGAAGTAGCGGCGGGTGCGGGGCGAGAGGTGGGACAACAAGTAGCCCTCCGCGCGCGTGCGTTGGGCACGCAGGACCTGCGGCTGCATCGCGAAGCCGACGGCCGCGAGGAGTGCGCTCAGCTCGCCGACCGGCGGCGGGGTGGGCAAGGTCTCCGCCTCCAGGTCGGGGAGGAGCGCATCGACGAGCGTCACGGGAATGCGGTTGCTGTTCTCGTACGGGGTCAGGCGCTCCAGCAGCAGCTCGGTGCCCACCCGCGCCACCGGGATGCCGTAGAAGGTGCGCGCGGTGAGCAGCGCCGTCGAGAAGCAGCCGACGACCAGGTCGGGGCGCAGCCGCCGGTACAGCACCTCCGCCAGCAACGGCGCGTCGAACACCGTCAGTTCGGCGCCGAGCGCCTTTGCCTCCCGCTCCAGCAGCCGCGAGAAGTTCGCCGGTGCGGAGGGGTGCGGCTTGAACACCACCCGCCGGTGGCCGCGCGCCACCGCCCCGCGCAGCATCCGCACGTGCAGCTGCTCCTCCTCCTGCGGGGTGAGTATGGCGAGCGCGGAGAGGTACTGACCGAGGAGCAGTGCCGTCGAGGTGCCCTCGGAGGCCAGGTCGCCCGCGTCGGAGGCCGCTTCGGTCAGCTCGTCGAGGACGCCGAGAAAGGCGTCCGTGGGGACGAGGCCCGGCCGCACCCCGAATTCGCTCAGCAGCAGCGGCCGCAGCCCCGGCACCAGGTCCAGGTGCCACAGCCGGCGCACCCGGCCGCCGACCAGCGGGTCCAGCTTGTTGCGGGTCGGGCCGTAGCTCATCAGGCCGTCCGCGTACACCTCGATCGGCGCGTCCGGGAAGCACTGGGCGACGGCTTGGGCGGGGGCGACCTGGATCGACTCCAGTACGAGGAGGAGGCCGTCGTCGCCGAGGTCCCACTCGCGTCTCAACTGCCGCTCCCAGAGCGGGACGTCGTCAGGTCGCGGCACCCACCCGCCCGGGTGCAGCGGAGCGATCGTCGTGTTCCAGTCCCGTACGTCGTCGAAGCGGGCCCGCAGCCGGTCGAAGCCAGGGGCCTCGGTCAGGGGCGGGGTCGTCTCCGGGGTCGCCGCGTTGTTGCTGATCAGCAGGGTGCGGCGGTCGGCGGGCGGGAAGCAGCCGCTGTCGATTGCCGCCGCGAGCGTGGCCACGCCGTACAGGGTGGAGGCGAGGAAGAGCTGGGTGGTGGGCCTGGCGGTCGCCGTGGTGGACATCAGCGGGTGGCTCCCGTCACGGTGGTACCCGGATCCGGGTTCTGCCCCGGTGCGGTCGGTGCGGTCGGTGCGGTCGGTGCGGTCGGTGCGGTCGGTGCGCCCGGCGCGGTCGGTGTGAGCGGTGCGCCCGGAGTGGCCTGCGTCGGGCCCGGTCCCAGGTCCGGCCCCGGCACAGGGAGCGGACCCGTGCCCCGCCCCGTGCTCCGCCCCGCCCCCCGCGCCACGCTCAGCACCTGCGCCCTGCGCAGCCTCCGCAGCCGGCCCGCCCGGTCCGCGTCCATCGAGTTCAGCGCTTCGGCCAGGATTCCCTGCGGCATCCTCCTCAGCGCATCGGCGCTCATCGCCCGCAATTTCCTCGCCACCGCCGGTTCGAACCGATTCGTCTCCTCCGCGCTGCCCACATGGTGGGAAATGATCGCGCAATAGGTACGTACTGCCTTGGGGAGAAGGGAACGGGCATCCTCGTCCCGGGCCGTTTCCTGAAGTACCTGATCAAAAGCGCGGATGAAATCCAGTTGGCGTACGTCCCCGATCTGGGTGAGCGAGGAGGAAATTCCCCGCCGGTAGAAAATTCCCAGCAAACCGACCACCCCGAACGATTCCGCCTCCCGGTGCAGCCGCCAGATCCACGGCCGGTCCTCCGCCGTGCGCAGCCCGTCGGTGAAGTGCAGCAGCCCCCGTTCGAGCAGAGCGCGGTGGTAGACGCCCGCCCAGGCGTACGCGTAGTCGACCGAGGTGGAGCGGTCGGCCGGCAGGATCGCCTCGCGCGGGGACATCGGCACGCCCCGCCTGCCGTGCGGGACCCGCTGCACCGAACGGGTGCGGCCGGTGCACACGACATGGTCCGTACGGACGAAGTCGACCCCCAAGTCCTCAATGGTGTCGACCAGTTGGGCGTAGTAACCAGGCGCGACCCAGTCGTCCCCGTCCAGGAACGTCAGGTACTCGCCGCGTGCCGCGTCCAGGCCGGTGTTGCGCGCCGTCGCCAGCCCGCCGTTGGTTTCGTGCCGGAGCAGGACCGCACCCGGGAGCTCGCGTTCCGCGCGGCGCAGGAGCTCCGGGGTCTCGTCCGTCGAACAGTCGTCGACGAGAAGGAATTCGAAGTCGTCCCGCGCGTTGGCACGAAGACTTCGCAGGGCATCGGGGGCGTATGTCTGCACGTTGTAGAACGGCACGACGACGGAGAGCTTGACCACCCGCCGGACATTAGGGCGCGGGGGCGGATGCGGGGTGAACTGCTCATGGCCCGAAGGTGAATCACCTCGCGCAAAGCCACCGGAATCCGGCTGTCGATTGCTGTTAACCGTATGTTGCTGCCGCGTTGGGCCGCGCTCCGGAACCGTTCCCTAGTTTTCTCGTCGTGCCAGCCAGAACAAGAAGCGGTAATTCTCTGCGGGTTGCCGTACTCGCGGATTCGGACACCCGATGGAAATGGGGGGCGCTCACCGCGCGCCGGATTGTCGGTGACGACACCGGGGCGGACATCACCGGCCTGCTGCTGCGCGGCCGCGCCACTCCCACCTCACGCCAGCTCTCCGAGGTGGCGGGCGGGGTGGAGGCGCCGCGCGAGGTGACCGGAACCGAATTCATCGACCTCGTGCGCACCGGCCCGTACGACGTGATCGTCCTCGCCCTGGTCGGCGGTTCGGTCCAGGCCCTGCTGCACGGGCTCGCCCGCCTCTGGCCGCACCCCACCCGCCGGCCGGTCCTGGTGACCGGGTACGTCGGAGTCGTCTACGAGAAACTCACGGACGGACTGCTGCTGCGCCACGGCGCGGACCTCGTCCTCGCCAACTCGCCGTACGACGCCGAACGGTTCAGGGAGGTCTACGAGGGGGTCGGCGCCGACGCGGACTCGGTGACCGAGGCCGCCCTGCCCTTCCTGGGCGGCGCCCCCTACGGCGGAGTGGCCGACGCGCTCGTCTTCGCCGCGCAGCCCTCGGTGCCCGAGAAGCGGGCAGACCGGGCCTACCTGCTGCGCCGGCTGGTCACTCACGCCCGGCTGCACCCGGCCCGCGAGGTCGTGCTCAAGCTCCGCAGCAAGCCCGGCGAGCACACCACCCACATCGAGGAACTGCCCTACCAGCGGCTCGCCCGCGACCTCGCGCCGCCGCCCAACTTCCGGCTCGCGTACGGACACATGGGCGAGGTGCTGGACCGGGCGGGGCTGCTGGTCACCGTCAGCTCCACCGCCGCCCTGGAGTCCCTGCACCGGGGCATCCCGACGGCCGTACTGACCGACCTCGGCGTCCGCGAACCGCTCGGCAACCACTACTTCCTCGGCTCCGGCTGCCTCACCTCCTTCGACCGCCTGGACGCGGGCCACCGCCCGGCCGCAGACCCCGGCTGGCTGGCCCGGCACGGAGTGGCGCCGCGGCCCGACCCGTACCACTGCGTACGCACGAAGGTCGCCGAGCTGCTCGACCGGCCCCAACTCCCGCCCCCGGCCCCCTACTACACCTCCGTGACCGCCACCGGATACCTCCCCGGCATCCTCGCCCGCCACCGCCTCGACGAGGCCCCGCCGGAACGCCTGACCGGCGTGCGCAGGGTCGTCCGCGACGCGGTACGGGACGCGGCCCGGGGCGCCTACCGGCACGGGGTGCAGAGGGTGGCCCCCGCAATCCGACGCATGGGAGAGCTGTGACCCCGCCCGCGCACACCGATTCCCGGACGACCGGGACCGCGCACACCGTGCCCCCGCACACCGAATCCCCGGCCGCCCAGCCCCGGCACCCCGAGTCCCGGCAGGCCGACCGGCAGGGCCGTCGCGTCCTGGCCGTGATTCCCGCCAGGGGCGGCTCCAAGGGCGTCCCCGGCAAGAACCTGGCCGCCGTCGGGGGAGTGCCCCTGCTGGTCCGTGCCGTACGGGCGTGCCTGGCTGCCCGCCACGTCACCGACGTAGTGGTCTCCACGGACGACCGGACGATCGCGGCGACCGCCCGCGCCGCGGGTGCCGAAGTGGTGGTCAGGCCCGGCGAACTGGCGCACGACACGGCCAGCAGCGAAGCGGCCCTGCTGCACGCCCTGGACACCGTGGAGGCACAGGACACCCCGGGGGCCCGCCGGGCTCCGGCGGACGTGGTCCTGCTGGTCCAGTGCACCAGCCCCTTCGTCACCCGCGAGGACGTCGAGGGCGTCGCCGCAGCCGTGCTGGAGGGCGCGGACACGGCGGTGACGGTGGCCCCCTTCCACGGCTTCGTCTGGCGCGAGGGGGATCGTGCCGCGGAGGACAGCAGCGCCCTCGGCGTCAACCACGACCCGTCCTTCCGCCCCCGCCGGCAGGACCGCCCGCAGGACCTGCTGGAGACCGGGGCCGCCTACGCCATGGACGTCCCCGGCTTCCGCGTCCACCGGCACCGCTTCTTCGGGCACACGGCCCTCGTGCGGACCGACCCGGCGCGGGTCCTCGAAATCGACGACCCGCACGACCTCGGACGGGCCCGCGCGCTCGCCCCGCTCCTCGACCCGCCGGCGCACCCCGCCTGGGCCGACGTCGACGCCGTCGTCATGGACTTCGACGGCACCCAGACCGACGACCGGGTGCTGATCGACAGCGAGGGACACGAGACCGTGGCCGTGCACCGGGGCGACGGTCTGGGCATCGCCGCCCTGCGCAGGGCCGGGATGGCGCTGCTGACCCTCTCCACCGAGCAGAACCCCGTGGTCGCCGCCCGGGCCCGCAAGCTCCGCATCCCCGTCCTGCACGGCATCGACCGCAAGGACCTCGCCCTCAAGCAGTGGTGCGAGGAGCAGGGCATCGACCCCTCCCGGGTGCTCTACGTCGGCAACGACGTCAACGACCTGGCCTGCTTCGCCCTCGCGGGCTGGCCCGTGGCCGTCGCGGGCGCCCACGACAGCGTGCGGGCCGCCGCCCGCGCCGTGACCGCCACCCCCGGCGGCAGCGGAGCGATCCGCGAGATCGCCGCCTGGCTCCTCGGCCCGGACCTCCAACCCCCGGCACCCACTGAACCCCCGGCCCCGACCCGAGCCGGCCCGACCCCTCACCCCTGACATCCCACACCCCTGAAACCCCACACCCCTGAACCACCCCGCTCAGCACCCCGCACTCCCCAACACCCCCTAAGGACGCACCACATGAGCAGCACCGGCAACGCCACCACCCGCCTGCGCACCCTCGGCAGCAAGACCGCGGGCCCCGGCCACCCCGTCTACATCACCGGTGAGATCGGCATCAACCACAACGGCGACCTGGACAAGGCCCTCGCGCTGGTCGACGCCGCCGCCGAGGCCGGCTGCGACGCCGTGAAGTTCCAGAAGCGCACCCCCGAGATCTGCACCCCGCGCGACCAGTGGGACATCGAGCGCGACACCCCCTGGGGCCGGATGACGTACATCGACTACCGCCACCGCGTCGAGTTCGGCGAGGACGAGTACCGGGCCATCGACGCCCACTGCCGCAAGCGCGGCATCGACTGGTTCGCCTCCCCGTGGGACACCGAGGCCGTCGCGTTCCTGGAGAAGTTCGACGTCCCCGCCCACAAGGTCGCCTCCGCCTCGCTCACCGACGACGAGCTGCTGCGCGAGCTGCGCTCCACCGGCCGTACGGTCATCCTCTCCACCGGCATGTCCACCCCCGCCCAGATCCGGCACGCGGTCGAGGTGCTCGGCAGCGCCAACATCCTGCTCTGCCACGCCACTTCCACCTACCCGGCGGTCGCGGACGAGCTGAACCTGCGGGTCATCAACACCCTCCAGGCCGAGTACCCCAACGTCCCCATCGGCTACAGCGGCCACGAGACCGGCCTGCAGACCACCCTGGCCGCCGTCGCCCTCGGCGCCGCCTTCGTCGAGCGGCACATCACCCTCGACCGCGCCATGTGGGGCTCCGACCAGGCCGCCTCCGTCGAGCCCGGCGGCCTCACCCGCCTCGTCCGCGACATCCGCACCATCGAGGCCTCGCTCGGCGACGGCGTCAAGAAGGTGTACGAGTCGGAGCTCGCGCCCATGCGCAAGCTGCGCCGCGTCCCCGGTGTGGTGGCCCAGTCGGCCGACGCCGACCCGGCAGGACCGCAGACCGTACAGCCCGCAGGGGTCTGACGGCCATGACCACACGCAGCGGAGCCCCCCGCCCCCCACGCGCGTCCCGCTCCACCGGCACCCTCGCGTTCGTCGAAAGCCCCGTCCAGCTGCTCAACGTGCTGGAGTGGGCGCACACCGCGACGTACGACATGACGGACGTGACCGTCGTCGTGCTGTCGCCCACCGACCCCATGTCGCGCGGTCAGCTCCGCCGGATGGCCGAGCTGGCCCGCGCTGAGGGGTGCGTGGTGCGCTGGGAGGACGCCAGGGACGGGGCGGGGGCGCCGCTGCGCACCGTCGGCGGACTGGCCGGCGCCCTGCGGCGGGCGGAGCGCGTCGTCATCGGCGATCCGTTCTCCCGCTACGTACAGCTGCTGCTGACCCTCGTCAGGGCGCCGTCGCTGGTGGTCGTGGACGACGGGACGGCCACCATGGAGTTCGCGGGCCAGCTGGCCCGCGGGGAGCGGCTGGTGCGCTGGCACCGGCGCGGCGGCCGCCCCGGCGCACGGGAGCTGCTGCTCGCCCCGGTCACCACTTCGGCGCGGCGCAGGCTGGCCCCCGGCCCCCGGCGCACCGTGGAACTCTTCACGGCCATGCCCGTCGGGGAGTCCCTCCCCGGCATCACCGTCACGCCCAACGACCTCGCCTGGACCCGTGCCAGGTTCGGCCCGCCGCGCCTGACCCGCACCGCCGACCTGGTCGGGACCTCCCTGGTCGAGACGGGCGTGGTCGACCTCGACCCCTACCTGCGGGCGGTCGCCTCCCTCACCCGCAGTCACGGCGTCACCCGCTACTTCGCGCACCGCCGCGAGAGCGCGGACAAACTGCACCGGCTGGCCGTCGAGACCGGGCTCGAAGTGGTCCGCCCGGACCTTCCCCTCGAAGTCATCGCCCGCCGCGGCCCCATCGGACGTACCATCCTGAGCTTCCCGTCCACGGTCGTACACACACTCCCCAGGGCACTCGTCGGGACGGACGTAAAGGTCGCGGTCTGTGACATAGACCCCGAATGGCTTTCGGCCGGCGCGTCTCCGAGGGCTCGCGGGTTCCTGGCGGGAGTCGCGGAAACCGCCCGTGACGTGCGGAAACTCCGGGTACTGCCGGTGACGTAGGGCGAAGGGCAACTCCCCTCTATACCCGTCTCACATCGTGGGCACACCTCGCCTCGCCGGTTTTCTTACGCCTATCGGGCTGAAGTTTTGTTGATGGGTAGGCAGTTGGGGGTGGAGTGGGCCTACCGTTGACGGGGTGAACCAGTTGATCTCCCTCGTGTCCGAAGTCGGTCCCGACGCCGGAGGCGATCTCCCCGGCACGCTGCCCGAGGCGCTGCGTGCCGAACTGATCGCCTTCCGCCGGGACTTGCACATGCACCCCGAGCTCGGCAATCAGGAGTTCCGCACCACCGCCGCGATCAAGGCCCGCCTGGAGCAAGCGGGTCTCGCGCCACGGGTGCTCGCCTCCGGCACCGGACTCGTCTGTGACATCGGCGAGTGGGACGGCGTCACGCCGATGCTCGGGATGCGGGCCGACATCGACGCGCTGCCCATCCCGGACGCCAAGGTCGGGGTGCCGTACCGCTCGACCGTGCCCGACCGGGCGCACGCCTGCGGGCACGACGTGCACACCACCGTCGTCCTGGGCGCCGGTCTGGTGCTGGCCGAGCTGCACCGCAGGGGCCAACTTCCCCGTGCGGTGCGGCTGTTGTTCCAGCCGGCGGAGGAAGTGCTGCCCGGTGGAGCGGCGGAGGCGATCAAGTGCGGGGTGCTCGAAGGGGTCGGCCGCATGATCGCCGTGCACTGCGACCCCAAGGTCGACGCGGGGCGTATCGGCCTCCGTACGGGACCGATCACGTCGGCCTGCGACCGGCTGGAAATCGCTCTTGACGGCCCCGGTGGACATACCGCCCGCCCGCACCTCACCACCGACCTGGTGATGGCAGTGGCGAAGGTGACCACCGAGGTGCCCGCGGTGATCTCCCGCCAGGTGGATGCCCGCTCCGGGCTCTCCGTCACCTGGGGCCGCATCGAGTCCGGCCACGCGTGCAACGTCATCCCGATGCACGCCGAGCTGGCAGGTACGGTCCGCTGCCTGGACCTGGACACCTGGCGCGACGCCCCCGACCTGATCCACGCGGCCGTCGCCGACATCGCGGCCCTGCACGGCGCCAAGTCGCAGATCAACTACATCCGCGGCGTCCCGCCCGTGGTCAACGACGGCGCGGTGGTCGAACTGCTGGTGGGTGCGATGGCCGCCCGCCGCGGTCCGTCCTCCATCGAGGACACCGAACAGAGCCTGGGCGGTGAGGACTTCTCCTGGTACCTCGAACACGTCCCCGGCGCGATGGCCAGGCTCGGTGTCCGCACCCCCGGCGACACGGTCAAGCGCGACCTGCACCGCGGCGACTTCGACGCGGACGAGCACGCGATCACGGTCGGCGTGGAGCTGTTCACGGCCGCCGCACTGCTGGACGTGCGCGACTAGCCGGCGACCGCTCCAGCGGCGGCGACCACCCCCGCTCAGCAGCGACGACCGCCCCCACCTGCGACGACACGCCGAGTGGGTCGAACAGTCAGGGCGGAGGGCGCACGCGCCCCCGGTGGCCGGAAGGCATCGCCGGGGGCGCGGTTGTAGGTTCCTCCAGCGGTGCTCGCTATGTCCGTTGTGAGTATGTACCTTGCTTATGTACGTCATCCCCTGGCGATTCGAACACGCGACGATCCGGTAACGACTGATGAACGGGGCTGAAACCGGCATCTACGCGCGTTACGATCGCCGCGAAACCAGCGCCGCACAGAGGCGCTTCGGTCAGGTTGAAGGAGCGTCCCGTGCGCCGGGTATCCAAGATCGCTGCTGCGAGCGTCGCCACCGCGGCCCTCGCTTTCACCGCCACCGCGTGTGGCGAGTCGTCCACCGGGAGCTCCTCCAGCTCCGAGAGCGGCGGCAAGCTCAAGGTCGGCATGGCCTACGACGTCGGTGGCCGTGGTGACAACTCGTTCAACGACTCCGCCGCGCGCGGCCTGGACAAGGCCAAGAGCGACCTCGGCGCGGAGACCAAGGAACTGACCGCCAAGGCCAGCGAGACCCCGGCCGACCGTGAGGCCCGCCTCGCGTCCCTGGCCGAGGGCGGTTACAACCCGGTCGTCGCCGTCGGCTTCGCGTACAAGGACGCCGTCGACAAGGTCGCCAAGAAGCACCCCAAGGTCACCTTCGGCCTGGTCGACTCGATCTCCGAAGAGAAGAACGTCAACAACATCGTCTTCACCGAGGAGCAGGGCTCCTACCTCGCGGGCGTCGCCGCCGCGCTGAAGTCGAAGAGCGGCGAGGTCGGCTTCATCGGCGCGGTGGACACCCCGCTGATCAAGAAGTTCGCGGCCGGCTTCCAGCAGGGCGTCAAGGAGACCAAGCCGTCGGCCAAGGTGACGATCCAGTACCTGGGCACCGGCTCGGACATCTCCGGCTTCGGCAGCCCCGACAAGGGCAAGCAGGCCGCCAAGGGCATGCTCGACAAGGGCATGGACGTCATCTACACCGCCGCGGGCGGTTCGGGTGCCGGCGCCATCGAGGCCGTCGCGGGCAAGAAGGGCTCCTGGGCCATCGGCGTCGACTCCGACCAGGCGCTCGACCCGTCGCTGTCGAAGTACAAGGCGTCGATCCTCACCTCCGTCGTGAAGAACGTCGACGTCGGCGTCTTCGAGCTGGCCAAGTCCATCAAGGACGGCAAGCCGCGCACCGGCACCAGCTCGTTCTCCCTCGCCAAGAACGGCGTCACCCTGACCACCACGGGTGACCACATCAAGGACATCCAGGCCAAGCTGGACGAGGCCAAGGCGAAGATCGCGGACGGCACCATCAAGGTCCGGTCCACTCTCTGAGTCACCTCTTCCTGAGGGACGGGGCCCGCACAGCGGCATGATGCCGCTCTGCGGGCCCCGATTCCTGTCCCCGGCTCGTGCCGGGCTTCCCCGAGTCCTCGCGGAAGAGGCGCGGACAACCGGAACAGCCCCCGCCACGCTTCACTTTCGGGCAGGGCTGCTCCACAATTTGGCGGAGCTACGCGCGTAGCTCTCGGGGTGCGCGGTACTTTTCCGCCACACCCTTCCCGCCGTACAGCGTCCGCCGGACCCCGTACACCTCGCCTCAGCTCCTCCGCCTCCTGCCTAGGAGAGTGCGCCATCAAAGCGTCCAGCAGTCCCCCCGCCGCATCCCGAGCCGCAGACGGCAGCCCCGCTGTCGAACTGCACGGCATCACCAAGCGGTTCCCCGGTGTCGTGGCCAACCACGACATCGCCATCACCGTGCGCCGCGGCACCGTGCACGCCCTCGTCGGCGAGAACGGTGCGGGCAAGTCCACTCTGATGAAGATCCTCTACGGGATGCAGAAGCCCGACGAGGGCACCATCGCCATCGACGGCGAGCAGGTGACCTTCAACAGCCCCGGGGACGCCATCGCCCGCGGCATCGGCATGGTGCACCAGCACTTCATGCTCGCCGAGTACCTCACGGTCCTCGAGAACGTCGTGCTCGGCTCGGAGAAGCTGTACGGCATCGGTGACCGGGCCCGCGCCAAGATCCAGGAGATCTCCGACGCGTACGGCCTGGGCGTCCGCCCGGACGCCGTCGTCGAGGACCTCGGCGTCGCGGACCGCCAGCGCATCGAGATCCTCAAGGTCCTCTACCGCGGCGCCCGCACCCTGATCCTGGACGAGCCGACCGCCGTCCTGGTGCCCCAGGAGGTCGACGCACTCTTCGCGAACCTGCGCGAGCTCAAGGCCGAGGGCCTGACCGTCATCTTCATCTCGCACAAGCTGGGCGAGGTCCTCTCCGTCGCCGACGAGATCACCGTCATCCGGCGCGGCACCACCGTCGGCACGGCCGACCCGGCGCACACCACGCCCAAGCAGCTCGCCGAGCTGATGGTCGGCAGCGAGCTCCCCTCCCCGGAGACCCGCGAGTCCACCGTCACCACGGTGCCGATGCTGAGCGTCTCGGACCTGCGCATGAGCGCCACCGACCCGGACGGCGTGGTCCGCTCCGTGCTCGACGACATCGCCTTCACCATCCACAAGGGCGAAGTACTCGGCATCGCCGGCGTCGAGGGCAACGGCCAGGCCGAACTCGTCGAAGCCATCATGGGCATGCGCACCCCGGACTCCGGAGCCGTCACCCTGGACGGCGCCGACATCTCCACCACGCCCACCCGCAAGCGGCGCGAGGACGGCATCGGGTACATCCCCGAGGACCGCCACAAGCACGGCCTCCTCCTGGAGTCCCCGCTGTGGGAGAACCGCATCCTGGGCCACGTCACCGAGAAGCCCAACAGCAGCAAGGGCCTCCTCGACCTCAAGGCCGCCCGCGCCGACACCCAGCGGATCGTCCGCGAGTACGACGTCCGCACCCCCGGCATCGACGTCACCGCGGCCTCCCTGTCCGGCGGCAACCAGCAGAAGCTGATCGTCGGCCGCGAGATGAGCCACGCGCCCAAGCTGCTCATCGCCGCCCACCCCACCCGCGGTGTGGACGTCGGCGCGCAGGCACAGATCTGGGACCAGATCCGCGAGGCCCGCCGTGAGGGCCTGGCCGTGCTGCTGATCTCCGCCGACCTCGACGAACTGATCGGGCTCTCGGACACCCTGCGGGTCATGTACCGCGGCCGCCTGGTCGCCGACGCCGACCCCGCCACCGTCACCCCGGAGGAGCTCGGCTCGGCCATGACCGGCGCCGCCACCGGACACCTGGAAGCCACCGCCGAGGACCTGGCCCAGGCCCAGGCCGAGGCCGCCGCAGGGCGCGCCCAGGACACCCCCGACACGCACCCCCGGACTGGGGGAGAGGACCGATGAAGAAGTTCGACAAGGAGCGGTTGCTCCTGGGACTCGCGGCCCCGCTGCTCGCGATCGTGACCGCGTTCCTGGTCACCGCCGTGGTGCTGCTCGCCACCGGCAAGGAGCCGTTCAGCGCCTTCGGCATCATGTTCGACTACGGCACCAAGTCGGACAGCCAGGTCTACATCCTGAACAAGGCCACCACGTACTACCTGGCAGGTCTCGCGGTCGCCGTCGGCTTCCGCATGAACCTCTTCAACATCGGTGTCGACGGCCAGTACCGGCTCGCGGCGTTCTTCGCCGCCGCCGTCGGCGGCGCGCTGACCCTGCCCGGCTTCCTGCAGATCCCGCTGATCATCCTCACCGCGATGATCGTCGGCGCCATGTGGGCCGGCATCGCCGGTGTCCTCAAGGTCACCCGCGGCGTCTCCGAGGTCGTCTCCACGATCATGCTCAACATGATCGCCACCGCGATCATCGGCTACCTCCTCCAGCAGGGCCGCCTCGGCCACCTGGACAGCGCGGGCACCAAGGTGGCCACCAAGCCGCTGCCGGAGTCCTCGCACTTCTTCTCGTTCCCGACCCAGGCCGACCCCATCTGGGGCTTCATCGTGGTCGCCGCCATCGCCGGTGTCGCGTACTGGTACATCCTGTCGCGCACCCGCTTCGGCTTCGACCTGCGCACCGTCGGCCAGTCCGAGACGGCCGCCGACGCGAGCGGCGTCAACGTCAAGAAGATGGTCGTCACCTCGATGGTGATCTCCGGTCTCGTCGCGGGCCTGGTCGGCATGCCGACCCTGCTCAACGACTCCTACGAGTACGGCGGCGACTTCCCCACCGGCATCGGCTTCACCGGCATCGCCATCGCCCTCCTCGGCCGCAACCACCCCGTCGGCATCGCCCTCGGCGCCCTCCTCTGGGGCTTCCTGGAGCGCGGCAGCGGAAAGCTGGAGTTCGAGGGCTACGACAAGGAGATCGTCGGCGTCATCCAGGGCGTCATCGTCCTGTCCGTCGTCATCGCGTACGAAGTCGTCCGCCGCTACGGCCTCAAGCGCCAGCAGCGGCAGGTCGGCGAGAAGCTCGCCGACCAGGCGCGCCACGGCAATAACACAGAGAAGCAGGAGGTGTCGGCGTGAGTACGGCGACTTCCACCCCGGCGCCGCAGAAGCAGCCCGGAAAGCAAGGGCTCGGCAAGGCGGTCACCTCCCGCCTCTCGCTCCCCGTCGTCCTCCTGATCGTCGCGGCCGGGCTGCTCGCCCTCTCCGCGGTGCGCGCCATCACCGGCGCCCAGGACATCACCGCCGCCGGCCAGATCGGCGCCGCGCTCTCCATGGCCGTCCCGATCGGCCTCGCCGGTCTCGGCGGACTGTGGGCCGAGCGCGCGGGCGTCGTCAACATCGGCCTCGAAGGCATGATGATCCTCGGCACCTTCTTCGGTGCCTGGGCGGGCTGGCAGACCAACCCGTGGATCGGCGTGCTCGCCGGTGTCGTCGGCGGCATGTTCGGCGGTCTGCTGCACGCGGTGGCCACCGTCACCTTCGGCGTCGACCACATCATCTCCGGCATCGCGATCAACATCCTGGCGCTCGGCGTCACCACGTACTTCGCCAAGCTCTGGTTCAACAGCGGCGAGGCGGCGGCCAAGGGCGGCAGCCCCAAGCAGTCCCCGCCGGTCGACGACATCAGCACGGTCACCCTGCCCGGCGTCTCCGACTGGCTCTCCTCGATCGAGAAGCACCACTGGTTCTTCGTCTCGGACGTCGCGGGCGTCCTCGGCGGCCTGGTCAGCAACGTCTCGCTTCTGACGATCGTCGCCGTGCTGCTCTTCGTGCTCACCTTCTGGGTGCTGTGGAAGACCTCGTTCGGTCTGCGCCTGCGCTCCTGCGGCGAGAACCCGATCGCCGCCGAATCGCTCGGCGTCAACGTCTACAAGTACAAGTACATCGCCGTCATCGTCTCCGGCGGCATGGCCGGACTCGGCGGTGCCTTCCTCTCCCTGGTCACCTCGCATATCTACAACGAGGGCCAGACCGGCGGCCGCGGCTACATCGGCCTGGCAGCGATGATCTTCGGCAACTGGCGTCCCGGCGGCCTCGCCATGGGCGCGGGCCTCTTCGGCTTCGCCGACGCCCTCCAGCTGCGCAACGGCGGCTCCTCCGTCCACGCGCTGCTGCTGCTCCTGGTGGTGCTGCTGGCCGGCCTCGCCCTGTGGAAGGCGTACAAGAAGGCGTACATCGCCGCCGCCATCTCCGCCGTCGTCGCGGCGGGCGTGCTGGTCTGGTACCTCGGTACGGACACCGTGCCCAACGAGTTCGTGAGCGCCACCCCGTACGTGGTGACCCTCCTCGTCCTCTCGCTCTCCGCGCAGCGCCTGCGGATGCCCAAGGCCGACGGCATGCGCTACCGCAAGGGGCAGGGCAAGTGACCGCCCCCGCCGCCGCCGTCGACTGGGAGCAACTGCGCGACGCCGCACGGGACGCGATGTCCCGGGCGTACGTGCCGTACTCGAAGTTCCCGGTCGGCGCGGCGGCACTGGCGGACGACGGCAGCGGCACCGTCCGCACGGTCGTCGGCTGCAACGTGGAGAACGCCTCCTACGGCCTCTCGCTGTGCGCCGAGTGCGGTCTCGTCTCCGCGCTCCAGGCATCGGGCGGCGGCCGGCTGACGCACTTCACCTGCGTCGACGGCCGGGGTGAGAACCTGATGCCGTGCGGCCGCTGCCGGCAGCTGCTGTACGAGTTCGGCGGCCCCGAGCTGCTCCTGGAGACCTCGGCGGGGGTACGCACCCTCGGCGAGATGCTCCCCGACGCCTTTGGCCCGCAGCATCTGACGTAGTACCTTCGCGGCCCTGTCACGTGTGTGGCGGGGCCGCGGCCCGTTTGGAAAGCAACGCGCGTAGATGCGTTACGCAGAGGTACGCATCCGTACGACCGGAAGGAAACCCGACCCCATGGACGTCATCTCCGTCATCCGCACCAAGCGCGACCGCGGCGAGCTGAGCCCCGAGCAGATCGACTGGGTCATCGACGCGTACACGCGCGGTGCGGTCGCCGACGAGCAGATGTCGGCGCTGGCCATGGCGATCCTGCTGAACGGCATGAACCGGACCGAGATCGCCCGCTGGACCGCCGCCATGATCGCCTCCGGCGAGCGGATGAACTTCGACCAGCTCTCCCGTCCCACCGCCGACAAGCACTCCACCGGCGGCGTCGGCGACAAGATCACGCTGCCGCTCGCCCCGCTGGTCGCGGCCTGCGGCGCGGCCGTGCCGCAGCTCTCAGGACGGGGACTGGGCCACACCGGCGGCACGCTCGACAAGCTGGAGTCCATCCCGGGCTGGCGCGCGCTGCTCTCCAACGCCGAGATGCTGGACGTGCTGGAGTCGACCGGCGCCGTGATCTGCGCCGCCGGCGACGGGCTCGCCCCCGCCGACAAGAAGCTCTACGCGCTGCGCGACGTGACCGGCACCGTCGAGGCGATCCCGCTGATCGCCTCCTCGATCATGTCGAAGAAGATCGCCGAGGGCACCGGATCGCTGGTCCTGGACGTCAAGGTCGGCTCCGGCGCCTTCATGAAGAACATCGAGGACGCGCGCGAGCTGGCCTCCACGATGGTCGGCCTGGGCACCGACCACGGCGTCAAGACCGTCGCGCTGCTGACCGACATGGCGACCCCGCTCGGCCTGACCGCCGGCAACGCCCTGGAGGTACGGGAGTCCGTCGAGGTACTGGCCGGCGGCGGGCCCGCGGACGTCGTCGAGCTGACCCTCGCACTGGCCCGCGAGATGCTGGACGCGGCGGGCCTGCCGGACGCCGACCCGGAGAAGGCGCTCCGTGACGGCTCCGCGATGGACGTGTGGCGGCGCATGATCCAGGCCCAGGGCGGCGACCCGGACGCGGCTCTTCCGGTGGCCCGTGAGCGGCATGTGATCAACGCCTCGTCCACCGGTGTGCTGACCGAACTGGACGCGTACGCCGTGGGCGTCGCGGCCTGGCGGCTCGGCGCGGGCCGGGCCCGCAAGGAGGACGTGGTGCAGGCGGGTGCGGGCATCGAACTGCACGCCAAGCCCGGTGACCGCGTCGTGGCGGGCCAGCCGCTGATGACGCTGCACACCGACACTCCGGAGAAGTTCGCGTACGCCATCGAGGCGCTGGACGGCGGTGTCCTGACCGCCGACGAGGGCAGCGAGAGCGCCCGCGACTTCGTCCCGGCGCCGATCGTGCTGGACCGGATCGCCTGAGCCGGGGCACTCTGGGAGTGCCCGACTCTGTGACGCACGGGACCGGCGGGGTGCGAACCCCGCCGGTCCCGTGCGTGTGCGGGGGCAGACGGAGGTGCAGAAAGGATTCGCCTGACGGGTGGAACGGTTCGCCACGTTTCTGCCGTCTTCCGTACGCGGTGCGGTTCGCGTACGCATGTACGACGGGTGACTCTTCGGTACGCCCGTACCGTTCGCACGTCCGCACCACCGCACGCCCCTCGAATCGCCCAGGAGAGCCGCACCATGACCGTCGTGCCACCGCCGCAGCGGACCGGCCAGCAGCAGCCGGGCACCGGCCGCGGGGCCGCCGCTCCCGACGCGCGGGGCACCGGCGCGGTCAGGTGGCCGCGCCGCCTTCCGCGGCCGGTCCGGCTGCCGCTGCACGGCGCGGACCGCGACGTGCTGTGGCTCTACCTGCTCACCCGGGTCGGCCTGTGGGGCACCTCGTACAGCGTCGCCTGGGTCTTCCCCGCCGACGGCGAGGCGAAGAACGCCCCGTCCGCGCTGTCCCGCTGGGCGCAGTGGGACTGGACGCACTTCCTGCACATCGCGCAGGAGGGATACTTCCCGCCCGGCTCGGGTCCCGGAACGGAGGGCTGGGACAACCGGGAGGCCTTCTTCCCCGGCTTCCCGCTGGTGCTGCGCGCCGTGCACGTCGTCGTCCCCGACTGGACCCTGGCGGGGCTGCTGATCTCCTTCGTGGCGGGAGCGGTGGCGGTCCTCGCCCTGGCCCGAATAGCCAGGCTGCACCTGCCCGGGGAGAGCACGGTCCCGGGCACGGTGCGGCGCCCCGGAAGGGAAAGCGGTACCCCGGGCCGGGGTACCGGCGGCGGAGCCCGGGTGTCCGGCCAGCGGTACGAGGGCGGGAGCATCGCCCTCGAAGCGGTACGGCGCGCGGTGCGGGGGAGCGGTGCGGGCGACGGGTCGTCGCAGGGCAGCGGTGCGGCTGATGCGGCTGATGCGGGAGTGGCGCCCTCGGCGGAGGCCGCGGCACCGCAGGCCGGCCACCGTGCCGTGCTGTTCCTGCTGCTCTCGCCCTGTGCGGTGTTCCTCGCCGCCGGATACACCGAAACGCTCTTCCTCGCCCTCGCTCTGCCCGCCTGGCTGGCCGCGCAGCGCCACCAGTGGGCGGCGGCCGGCATCCTCACGGCGCTCGCCACCACGGTCCGCATCAGCGGGCTCTTCGTGGCCGCCGCGATCGGCGTGCACTTCCTGATCACCGCGTGGCGGGCCCGCTCGGCCAGGGCCTGGCGGCCGCTCGGCTGGACCCTGGTGCCGGCCCTCCCCGCGCTGGCCTACAGCGCGTACCTGCACAGCCGCACCGGCGACTGGATGGCCTGGAAACACGCGCAGGAGCGCGGCTGGTACCGGGAGTTCCACGCCCCGTGGGAAGCCTGGCGGACGACCTGGCAGGCGGCCTTCGACGGCGCGTACAGCACGGGCTACGCGTACATGTGGCAGGCGGAGCTGGCCGCCATGGTGGTGGGGCTGGTCCTGCTGGGGGTGCTGGTGTGGCTGCGGCGCTGGCCCGAGGCGGTCTACATCGCTCTGAGCCTCTGGGCGCTGGGCACCTCGTACTGGTTCACCTCGGTGCCGAGGGCGACCCTGCTGTGGTGGCCGCTGTGGACCCTGCTCGCGGCCTGGAGCCTGCGCCGTCCCCGGATCCGGACGGCCTATCTGGCGGTGGTGGCCCCGCTGATGGTGCTCTTCGCCGTCTCCTACCTGTCCGGCCGCTGGACGGGCTGAGACCCGCCCGCCCGGCGGATTCCGGACGTCCTACGGCTTCCAGGACGGGTCGCGTCCCGTCGTCGCCAGCACCACATCGAAGTCGGACGCACCCTCGGGCACCTCGACCGGGGCGCCGTACACCCCCGCCTTCCGGGCGCCCGGAGCGATCGCGGCGACCGCCGGGGCCAGATCGGCGACGACCGCCGGGTCCGGGGTGTAAGGGCGGCCGGTGGCCCTCGCCAGGTCCCAGGCGTGCAGGGTGAGGTCACCGAGGACCATCCCGCCGACCGTGCGCGCCGGGAAACCCATCTGGCCCGAGGTCCCCTCCTCGGCACCGGGCGCCGCCCAGGCCTCGACCAGTCGGCGGACCTCGGCCGCGAACCGCTCCCGCCAGTCGGGTCCCTGGCCGATGTGGTCGACGGTGCGGGAGAAGTCCGCGTCCTGCTTGGCCGCGAGGGCCTGGAACTGGACCACCACGTGGAAGAGGTGGTTCACCAGCGCGCGTACGTCGTACTCGGCACAGGGCGTGCGGTCGCCGAGCTGTCCGTCGCCGATGCCGTCGAGCACGGCGACGGCGCGGTCGCCGGACGCTTCGAGGAGTTCGCTGATCTTCTGGGTCATGGGCCGACGGTAGTCAGTCACAGGGGTGGTCATCTTGTAAAAACGCGCCAGTGCGGGCTTCTAGGATTCGTCCATGGCAGCGCCCCGCAGGGACACCAGAGGCATCGTCGACGCGTCGGGACTCATGGCCCGGGTGAGGTTCCGCCGCCACGAGCCGGCCGCGCCGCAGCTCCGCCCGTTCCTGGAGCACTACTGGTTCATCGACTGGGACCTCACCGAGCCGTACGTCTCCCATGTGGTGCCGCATCCTTCGGTCAACCTCGTGTTCCAGCGCCGGGGGGAGGAGCCCGCCTCCGGCGAGGTCGCCGGGATCTGCCGGGGCCTGTTCACGACGAAGCTGGAGGGTGTGGGCCGGGTCTGCGGCGTGCAGTTCAGGCCGGGCGGCTTCGGGCCCTTCCGGCCGGGCCGCCCGGTGTCGGACTGGACCGGCCGCCGGCTCCCCCTGACCGGCGTCTTCCCCTCCCTCGGGGACCCCGCGCCCTCGGGCAGCGTCCTCGATCCGTCCGACGACCGGGCGCGGGTGGCGGCACTGGACGCCTTCCTGCTGTCCCTGGGCCCGGTGCCCGACCCCGGGGCCGAGCTCGCCATGGCACTCGTCGAGCGCATCCGCCGCGACCGGACCGTCCGCCGGGCCGGCGACCTCGCCCGTAGCGCGGGCCTGTCGCCGCGCACCCTGCAACGCCTCTTCGCCCGTCAGGTGGGCGTCGGCCCCAAGTGGGTGATCCTGCGCTACCGCATCCACGAGGCACTCGAACACGCCGAGTCCGAGGCCGCCGTGGACTGGGCCGGGCTCGCCGCCGACCTCGGGTACACCGATCAGGCGCACTTGGTACGGGACTTCACGGCGACGGTCGGAGTGCCACCGACCGCCTGCACACCCGGCCGCTGACACCAGGAATCAGGCCACACCGGCCAGCCGTTCGCACGCCCACCGATGAGTTCCGGCCGGAGCACCGGTCCTAATTGCCGTGGAACACTCTGCGACGCACCACCCCATGGCGATCGTCGGCCCCGTGACCAGGGCCGACGTACCGCACCTGTGCGAGCGGCTGCACGCACTCGTCCTGGCCACGGGCGCGACGGAACTCACCTGTGACGTCTCCGCGCTCACCGACCCCGGGCTGCCCGCCGTCGAAGCGCTGGCCCGGATGCGGGTGACCGCCCGCAGGCTGGGGTGCAAGCTCCTGCTCGGGCACCCCAGCCGCGAACTGACCGACCTACTGGACCTGGTCGGCCTGTCCTTCACCACCACCCGCAGCAGCGGCGGCGGCAGCGGCGGCGGCTTCGAATCCGGAGATCCCCCCGGGAACGGCGAGCGGCCCGGGAGTCCCGTCGGCCTCGATCCTGGCCGGCAGGTCGAACAGCGGGAACCACCGCTTGGTGTCGAGGAACGTGTTGATGTGGGAGACCCGGCCGTCTGAGATCTCGACGACCTGGAGTGCCCACGGCTCGAAGTGACCCGCGGGGGTCGGGTGGTACTGGGCGAAGGCAGGCGTCCCGTTGGCCACCGTGGCCAGCATCCGGGAGCCGTTGCACGCGGCACCATGGGTGAGCATGAAGCCGGTGATGTCCGCGGCGCCGACCAGCCACAGGTCGAACGGGGGCATGGAGAGCACGGCGTCCTCGTGGAGCAGGGCCGTCAGCGTCTTCATGTCGTAGCCCTCGAAGGCGGCCACGTACCGCTCCAGCAGCTTCCGCTGCTCCTCGTCCATCGGCTTGGCGGTGTCGGAGTCGGCCGTCTTCGACTCGGCCAGCGTCGCCCGCGCCCGCTGGAGTGCCGAGTTCACCGAGGCGACGCTCGTCTCCAGGAGCTCCGCGACCTCGCTCGCCTTCCACGCCAGCACCTCGCGCAGGATCAGCACCGCCCGCTGCTTCGGCGGCAGGTGCTGGAGCGCGGCCACGAAGGCCAGTCGTACGGACTCGCGCGCGACGGCGGTCTCCGCCGGGTCCGCGACCGGGCTGAGCACGCGACCGTCCGGCACCGGCTCCAGCCAGACCGCCTCCGGGTGCGGATTCAGCTGGGCCTGGGCGAGCGGCTTCGGATCGGTGAAGTCCATCGGCCTGGCCCGCTTCTTGCTGCTGCCCAGCATGTCCAGGCACACGTTGGTCGCGATCCGGTACAGCCAGGACCGCAGCGAGGAACGCCCCTCGAACCGGTCCTGACTGCGCCACGCGCGCACCATCGTGTCCTGCACGGCATCCTCCGCCTCGAAGGCGGAGCCGAGCATCCGGTAACAGAAACCCGTCAACTCGGTCCGGTAGTCCTCCAGTTGCGCATCCACACCTGGCGTCGCGACATCACTCACAGGGTCCACCCCACCGCTCATCCACCCACTGCTCCTGTGCTGTGGAACTTTACGGGAGGGGTCTGACAGTGGGGGCCGCAATGCGCAGAACGGCCCGGCCGGGGTGCGCCGCCGGACCCCGGCCAGGCCGCGAACCCTTCGCGCAGGTCCCGAACCCTTCGCGCAGGTCCTGAACCCCTCACGCAGGTCCTGAACCCCTGGCTCAGGTCCCGGACCCCTCGCTCAGGTCCCGGACCCCTCGCTCAGGTACCGGCCTTGCGTCCGTACACGAAGACACTGCTGCCCTTCTTGAGCAGCCCCCAGTAGCTCTTCGCGTCCGCGGTCCGCATGTTCACGCAACCGCGCGAGCCCGGCGGGTTCCACATGGAGACGCCCGCCGAGTGGAAGGCGATGCCCCCGTCGAAGAACTGCGCGTACGGCATCCGCACGTGGTAGAGCGTCGAGTAGTGGTTGATGTTGCGGTGGTAGACCTTCTTCAGGCCGGTCCGGGTCTCGTTCCCGTCGCGCCCCGAACGGATCGGCACCGGGCCGTACTTGAGCTTGTTGCCGTCCTGGATCCAGCTCAGCTGCCGGGTCAGGTCCACACAGGCGATGCGGCCCCTGTTGGTCGGGCACGCGCCGGCCGCGTTGGGGTTCTTGCCGGCCGCCTTCTGCTTGTTCATCGTGTCCATCGTCCGCCAGGTCACCGCGCCCGCGTAGCCGATGGTCGGGGTGATGCCGTGCTGGGACTGGAAGCCGCGGATGGCCCGGCAGTCGGCCGCCGACTGCCTCCCGTCCACCTTCAGCTTCAGGAACTTCTCGACCTGCTTCTGGTACGGGCCCGTGCTGGTCGAGCACGAGGCCGCCTGCGCGGGAGCGGCCATTCCCACGGTCAGCGCCGCCGGGACCACCAGAGCGGTGACCCCCAGGGCTATTCCGGTACGCGTACGGGTGCGGAGCGCGATGCGCACTCTCTTCGAGTCCCCCATGGACCTTCCCTTTCCCCTGCCGTGCGCACCGCCGGAAGTGCCGTGCCGCACGTGTGTGAACGGGTAGACGAGCGGGGGAACAATCCGGTTGTACCTACGGGAGAGGCGAAGTGTCACGACTTCGTGACAGCGGGTACGGGGCCGGGGACGCGAGGCGGTACGGGGCCCGCGCCGCGCGTCGGACCGGGACCGGGCGGCGCGGTACGGGGCCGGGGCCGCGCGGCGGCGGAAGGTGGCTCAGGAGCGCGCGACCAGCAGCGAGGCGCGCCGCTCCACCCGCGCGCAGCGCGTCCCGTACAGGGTGATCGCGGCGACGCCGACGACGGCCAGCAGTCCGAGGGCCACCGTGGCTCCCCAGCCGCCCGCGTGGAACGCGGTCGCGCCGAGCGTGCCGCCGACGCTGGAGCCCAGGTAGTACGCCGACTGGTACAGCGCGGACGCCTGCGCCCGGCCGGTCTTCGCGGTGTGGCTGACCGACGACGAGGCGACGGCGTGCCCGGCGAAGAAGCCCGCGGTGATGAGCACCAGACCGGACAGCACCCCCGCGAGCGAGTCCGACAGGGACAGCAGCAGCCCGAGCGTGGTGGTCGTAACCGCCAGGTACAGCGCCCCGCGCCGACCGGTACGCGCCACCAGCTTGCCCGCCGCGGCCGACGACACGGTGCCCACCAGGTACACCAGGAAGATCGAGCCGACGATGCCCTGCGGCAGGCTGAACGGCGCCTCGACGAGCCGGTAGCCGATCACCGTGTAGACCGCGCCGAAGACGGTCATGAAGAGCGCACCGATCGCGTACAGCCTGCGCAGCAGCGGGTCGGACAGGTGCGTGCCCACGGTCTTGGCCAGGGCCTTCGGGTTCAGGGTCCCGGGGCGGAAGTTGCGGGCCTTCGGCAGCAGCAGCCGGAAGACCACCGCGCACACGAGCGCCATCAGCGCCACGGCCGCGAGCGCCGCCCGCCAGTCCCACAGCTGGGCGACCCAGCCGGTGACGATCCGTCCGCTCATGCCGCCGATCGAGTTGCCCGCCACGAACAGTCCGATCGCCGCGACCAGCGCCTTCGGCCGTACTTCCTCCGCCAGGAACGCCATCGCCGAGGCCGGAAGACCGGCCAGCGCCGCACCCTGCACCGCGCGCAGCGCGATCAGCCAGCCCACGTCCGGTGCGAGCGGGATCAGCGCGGAGACGCCGACCGCCACCCCCAGGGAGTACGTCATCAGCGTCCGCCGCCCGAACCGCTCGGACAGCGCACTGAGCGGCAGTACGAACAGGGCGAGCGCGCCCGTCGCCGCCGAAACCGTCCAACTCGCCTGCGCCGCACTCACGTTGAGGTCGGCGGAGATCGCGGGCAGCAGCGCCTGCGTGGAGTAGAGCAGGGCGAACGCCGCCATGCCGGCCGCGAAGAGCGCGAGGCTCATCCGCCGGAAGGCCGGGGAGGAGGGGCTCAGCCGGGTGTCGGCAGGCACACCGGCTCCGTCGGCAGCGGAAGCGCCACCGGAGTCGGGGGCGACAGAGGAATCGAAGGAATCAGAAGGCTCGGCGCCCACAACTACAGGTATGGACGCCGTGGTACTGGCGGAAGGCATGACTGAAACCTAGACCTGGCCTTCTCATGCGTCCAATGCACAGACCGGCGATAATCCATCCCATGGCGCATAAGCAGAGCTCACAGGGTCGGCTGTCACCCAGTAGTTACGAAGAAGACATCCAGCAGGTGCTTGCGCCCCGGCTCGCCCAGTTCGCCGCGGTCGCCCGGCACGAGCACGTGACCCGGGCCGCGCACGAGCTCGGCGTGCCGCAGTCCACGCTCTCCCGTGCCATGGTCCGCCTCGAAGACGACCTGGATGTCGCGCTGTTCGCGCGCAAGGGCCGCACGGTCTCCCTCACCCCGGCGGGCCGCACCTTCCTGAGCGCCGTCGAACGGGCGCTGGCCGAGGTCGAGAAGGCGGCGGACGCGGTACGCGCCGACGCGGACGCCACCACGGGAAAGGTCGCCTTCGGCTTCCTGCACACCATGGGTTCGGAGACCGTGCCCGCCCTGATCCGCGCCTTCCGTGCCGACCACCCGCACATCCGGTTCCAGCTCGTCCAGAACTACGGCGAGGCCATGCTGGAGCGGCTGCGCGCCGGGGACCTCGACCTCTGCCTCACCTCGCCCGTCCCCGAGGCGCCCGACCTGGTCTCGCGCCGCCTCGACGAACAGCGGCTGCGTCTGGTGGTGCCCGACGACCACCGGCTGGCCGGCCGCAAGCGGATCCGGCTCGCCGAGGCCGCCGAGGAAACCTTCGTCACCCTGGAGCCCGGCTACGGCCTGCGCCGCATCACCGACGACCTGTGCACCCAGGCGGGGTTCAAGCCGAAGGTCGCCTTCGAGGGGGAGGAGGCGGAGACCCTGCGCGGCCTGGTGGCCGCCGGCCTCGGGGTGGCCCTGCTGCCGCCACCGGCGGTGGCGCGCCCCGGCGTCGTGGAGCTGACCGTGACCGCGCCGCGCGCCGCCCGCGAGATCGGGGTGGCCTGGCTGGACGGCCACCCGGACACACCGCCGGTCGCGGCCTTCAAGCGCTTCCTGCTCGCCCGCCGAGGTCACATCCTGCCGCGCACGGCCCTGGTGGAGGTGCCGGGCCAGGACACCGGCGCCGCCACGGACTGAAGGGCGGCGGGCCTGTGTCCGTCCGCTACGGACTGACCGGACAGTGCCGCGGCCCCGCTACGGACTGACCGCCAGCACCAGGTACGCCGCGAACAGCGACAGGTGCACGCCACCTTGCAGCGGAGTCGCCCGCCCCGGCACGAAGGTCAGGGTGCCCACCGCGACCGTCAGCGCCAGCAGCACCATGTGGGTCGCCCCGAGCCCCAGCAGCAGCGGCCCCTCCATCCAGATGGACGCCAGCGCGACGGCCGGAATGGTCAGGCCGATGCTCGCCATGGCCGATCCCAGCCCCAGGTTCAGGCTGGTCTGCACGCGGTCCCGCTTGGCCGCCCGTACGGCCGCGATGCTCTCCGGCAGCAGCACCAGGAGCGCGATCACCACACCGACGACGGACGCGGGCAGCCCCGCGGCGTCCACCCCGGCCTCGATGGTCGGCGACACCCCCTTGGCCAGCCCGACGACCGCCACCAGGGACACCGCGAGCAGTCCGAGACTGATCAGCGCGACCTTGGCCGGCGGCGGATCGGCGTGCTCGTCCTCATCGATGACCTTGCCCTCCTGGGTCACGGGGAGGAAGTAGTCGCGGTGCCTGACGGTCTGCGTGACGACGAACATCCCGTACAGGAACACGGCGGCCACGGCCGCGAAGATCAGCTGCGTCGGCGTGAACTCGGCCTCCGGCGTGCTGGTGGTGAACGTCGGCAGCGCGAGGCTGAGACCTGCCAGGGTGGCGATGGCCCCGAAGGCGGCCACCGACCCCTCCGGGTTGAACACGGCGACCCGCCGTTTGAGCGAACCGACCAGCAGCGAGATGCCCACGATTCCATTGGTCGTGATCATCACGGCGGCGAAGACGGTGTCCCTGGCCAGCGACGCGCTCTTCTCGCCGCCGTCGGCCATCAGGGTGACGATGAGCGCGACCTCGATGATCGTCACCGCCACGGCCAGTACGAGCGACCCGAACGGTTCGCCGACTCTGTGCGCGACCACTTCCGCGTGGTGCACGGCGGCCAGCACGGCACCGCCGAGGAAGCACGCGAGCAGGGTCACCACCACCCCGGGCATGTCCCGCCCCCACGTGAAGCCGAGGAGTACGAGGGCCAGTACGGGCACGAAGGAGGCCCAGTGGGTGGGCTTGATGCGGTCCACGCTGGTGCTCATGGTGTCGAGGGTGTCAGAGGGGTGCGGGCCGCGCGCGAGCGGGGTGGGCAATTGTCCGCTGGTGGAGCATTTGCCCACCAGGGCGTCCGGGAGGGGGAGGGCGGGCTACCGCTGCCCGAACCCCGCCGCCAGCGGCATCCGCAGCCCCAGCGGAGGCGGCGCCGCCAGCGCGTCCTGAAGTGGCCGCGCGAACGGCCGGCCGAAGAGCGAGCCCAGCACGAAGTCCACGGCGAGCGCCCGCACCTCCGCCCGGTGCTGCCGCATCCCGTGTCCGTCCGAGTGCACCTCGAACCGGCAGGTGTCCCGGTTCGCCTTCTTCGCCCGCTCCGCCAGCCGGAACGACAGCTCCGGATCGGCCCGCCCGTCGTCGGTGCCGTGCGCGATCAGCACCTGCCGCCCCACCAGCTGCCGTACGGGTTCCGCCGCCCCCGCCGGGTCCCCGGGCAGCCACGGCGCCAGTGCCACCACCGCGCCGACCGCCTCGTGCCCGGCCGCCCGCAGTGCCGCCCGGCCGCCCATGTCGAGCCCCGCCAGGCACACCGGCACGTCGCCGTACCGCCGCACCGCCTCGTCGACGGCCCACCGGGCATCCGCCGCGAGCCGGGCGGCGTCGCCGTTCCAGCCGCGCCCCCGGTAGCGCACCACGTGCACCGCCAGGCCCTCGCCCGCACCCGCCGCCGCGAGCTCGCGGGCCAGCGGTCTGGCGGCGGCGTACGCCCAGGGAGAGGGGCCCCGCGAGGACTCGGGCTCACCGCCCGGCAGGACGAGCACCACCCCGTTCACCGCACCGGCGGCCCGGGCTGCCCGTCCCAGCCGGGCGGTCGGCCCCGGCTCGACATGCTGTGTCATGGCAGAACATTCTCAGAAGTCCAGGAGGACTCCACCCGTCCGCACGGTCACTGTTACGTATCGACCGGGCGCGATCTACGCGCGTAGGGGCTAGAGTGCCCAGATGACGAGCCAGACCACGCGCCAGACCGCGAATCAGAACCTCAACACGCCTACCGCGGACCAGATTCGCCGCGCACCGAAGGTGCTGCTGCACGACCACCTCGACGGCGGCCTGCGCCCCGGCACGATCGTCGAGCTCGCCCGCGAGAACGGTTACGGCAACCTCCCCGAGACCGACGCCGACAAGCTCGGCATCTGGTTCCGCGAGGCCGCCGACTCCGGCTCGCTGGAGCGCTACCTGGAGACCTTCGCGCACACCTGTGCCGTCATGCAGACCCGCGAGGCGCTGTTCCGGGTGGCCGCCGAGTGCGCCGAGGACCTCGCCGAGGACGGCGTCGTCTACGCCGAGATCCGGTACGCCCCCGAGCAGCACCTGGAGCAGGGCCTCACGCTCGAAGAGGTCGTCGAGGCCGTCAACGAGGGCTTCCGCGAGGGCGAGAAGCGCGCCAGGGAGAACGGCCACCGGATCCGCGTCGGCGCCCTCCTCACCGCGATGCGGCACGCCGCCCGCGCCCTGGAGATCGCCGAGCTGGCCAACCGCTACCGCGACGCGGGCGTCGTCGGGTTCGACATCGCGGGCGCCGAGGCGGGCTTCCCTCCCACCCGCCACCTGGACGCCTTCGAGTACCTCAAGCGCGAGAACAACCACTTCACCATCCACGCCGGTGAGGCCTTCGGACTGCCTTCCATCTGGCAGGCCCTCCAGTGGTGCGGCGCCGACCGCCTCGGCCACGGCGTGCGCATCATCGACGACATCGAGGTCGCCGAGGACGGCAGTGTGCAGCTGGGCCGGCTGGCCGCGTACGTCCGTGACAAGCGCATCCCGCTGGAGATGTGCCCCACCTCCAACTTGCAGACGGGGGCGGCCACTTCGTACGCCGAGCACCCCTTCGGCCTGCTGCGCAAGCTCCAGTTCCGGGTCACCGTGAACACCGACAACCGGCTGATGTCCGGCACCAGCATGAGCCGCGAGTTCGAACACCTGATCGGCGCTTTCGGCTACACGCTCGACGACATGCTGTGGACCACGGTCAATGCGATGAAGAGCGCTTTCATTCCTTTTGATGAACGACTCGCCATGATCAGCGAGGTCATCAAGCCCGGCTACGCCGAGCTGAAGTCGGAGTGGCTCTTCCAGTAAAACCGCCCTGACCAGCGGATTCACCGTGCGGGAGACACTCTCTCTCCTGCACGGCACAGGCGGCCGGGAAGATCAAGTCCCGGCCGCCGGGTGGTGTTTGCGGGGCTTGCGGCGCTCTGACTAGCTTGCAGAGCCGCTCACATCCCCAGCCCTGAGGACGTTGTTTTCATGAAGCAGTCTGCTGCCAAGACCCTCGGTGTCGCCGCCCTCGGTGCGGCCTTCGCCGCCACCGCCGCCGGTTCCGCGAGCGCCGCTCCCGCCCTGCCGGACGCGGCCGGCGCGCTCGGCTCCGTCACCTCGGTCCTCCCGGTCGGCCAGGTCGCGTCCGTGCTGCCCGCCGGCAGCCCCGAGGCCCTGGCGGCCGGCCAGGCGGCGCTCGGCCAGATCACCACGACCGCCCCCGCAGCCCTCTCGCAGGCCACCGACAAGGCCGACCCGGTCGGCGGTCTCCTCGGCGGCCTGCCCACCAAGGGCCTGCCCGCCGGCGGACTGCCCACCGGCGCGCTCCCCGGCCTCGGCGGCTGACCGAGCG
>NZ_JBHXRV010000024.1:0-125289 GCF_042716745.1 Streptomyces sp. NPDC058663 | reverse complement strand
CCACCTACTACAAGCACGGGGCCGGGCGTACACGACCGGGGGCGACACACGACGGGGGGGCCCCCCCACTTACACTGTGGCGGGGCCCCCGCGTCGTCACCTTTCGAGACGTGCGCCACATCCGCCCCACTTTGTGATCATGCTCCGGTGCTCCGCCCATGACCGCGGATCCGCAGCTCAAGTGGGATAAGAAGCCTTCTTAAGGGGCCCTGGAAGCATGTCGGGCGACCCTCTTCCCCCGTGGACCCCACCGGGTGCCGTGCAACCCTTCTGGGTGATTCGACGTCTGACAAGTGTCGACAAACCGTGCCTGATCCACCACGGCAGGGGGTACGCGGGCATCCACGAGGGACTGAGGAGAGCATGAGCGAGACCGGCAGGAGCGGCCGAATACGGGCCACCGGCAAACGCCGCAAGTCACCCACCAAGGGCCGCAGAGCCGTCACCACCGCCGCCTGGGTCGCGGCAGGCGTGGTCCTGGTCGGCGGCGGCGGACTCGGCTGGGTCTACTTCAAGCTCGACGGCAACCTCACCGGCGTCGACATCAACGCGGCCCTGGGCGACAACCGCCCCGACGAGGTCGACAACGGGTCCATGGACATCCTCGTCCTCGGCTCGGACTCCCGGCACGGCGACAACGCCAAGTACGGCACCGACGAGGGCGGCGCCCGCTCGGACACCGCGATGGTCCTGCACGTCTACGAGGGCCGGAAGAAGGCCTCACTCGTCTCCATCCCGCGCGACACCCTGATCACCCGCCCGGAGTGCGTTTCCGACAAGGACGGGAAGACCGGCGTCCCGGCCGCCCCGCGCCAGATGTTCAACACGGCGTACGAGGTCGGCGGCCCGGCCTGCGCGGTGAAGACCGTGGAGCAGATGTCCGGCATCCGGATGGACCACTACGTCGAGGTCGACTTCACCGGCTTCAAGAAGCTCATCGACGAACTCGGCGGCGTCCCGGTCACCACCCAGAAGGCCATTGTGGACACCAAGAGCCACCTCGACCTGCCGCCCGGCACCCACCAGCTCAACGGCGAACAGGCCCTCGGCCTGGTCCGCACCCGCAAGAGCGTCGGCGACGGCAGCGACCTCGGCCGCATCCAGCTCCAGCAGGCCTTCATGAAGGCCCTCATGGGCCAGGTGAAGAGCATCGGCGTCTTCACCGACCCCACGAAGCTCTACGGCCTCGCGGACGCCGCCACCAAGGCGATCACCACCGACTCCGACCTCGCCTCGGTCAACAGCCTCGTGTCGTTCGGCAAGGGACTCAAGGGCATCGGCGCCGAGGACATGAAGATGGTCACCCTGCCCGTCGAGTACGACCCCCGCGACCGCAACCGCGTCATACCGCTCCAGCAGCAGTCCCAGCAGCTCTGGCAGGCACTGCGGGCGGACCGGCCCGTCCCCGCGTCCGTCACCGAGGGCTCCGCGGGCGACAAGGGCGACGCGGGCCGGATCGTCAAGGGCGGCTGACGCGCCACCGCCGTACCTCCCGCCACGGCCCCGGAATACATCCGGGCCCGTCCCCGTTGAGACGGTTACCTTCGAATTTTGAAGCGCGGGCCAGCCCTGGCAGACTGGTTCGTCGGCCCCGGTTCACGTATCCCGCAAATCCGCGGATGCGACCCGGTGCCCTCCCGAAACCTAGGAGTCACCTTGAAGCGCGATGTTCACCCCGAGTACGTCGAGACCCAGGTCAGCTGCACCTGTGGCGCGTCGTTCACCACCCGCAGCACGCTGACCGAAGGCACCATCCGTGCCGAGGTCTGCTCCGCGTGCCACCCGTTCTACACGGGCAAGCAGAAGATCCTCGACACCGGTGGCCGCGTGGCCCGCTTCGAGGCCCGCTTCGGCAAGGCCGGCTCCGCCGCCAAGTAGCGAGCCATCGCGCCGGTCCTCGGCCGCCCCTCACGGGGCGGGGGAGGACCGGCGCTTTGTCGTGACGCAGGCCGCTCCCCAGCGGCCCGCACCACTCTTCACGGTGCTCATTTCCGCACGCGGCACATTTCTTCACTACGCAACCCAGGAGCCCGAAGATGTTCGAGGCGGTCGAGGATCTGATCGGCGAGCACGCCGATCTCGAGACGCAGCTGGCCGACCCGTCTGTCCACGCGGACCAGGCGAACGCGCGCAAGCTCAACAAGCGCTATGCCGAGCTGACCCCGATCGTCGGCACCTACCGGGCCTGGAAGCAGACCGGCGAGGACATCGAGACGGCCCGCGGGTTCATCGCGGACGACCCCGACTTCGCCGCCGAGGTCAAGGACCTGGAGAAGCAGCGCGAGGCGCTCACCGAGAAGCTGCGGCTGCTCCTGGTCCCCCGGGACCCCAACGACGACAAGGACATCCTCCTCGAGATCAAGGCGGGAGCGGGCGGCGACGAGTCGGCCCTGTTCGCCGGTGACCTGCTGCGCATGTACCTCAGGTACGCGGAGCGCGTCGGCTGGAAGACCGAGATCATCGACGCCACCGAGTCCGAGCTGGGCGGCTACAAGGACGTCCAGGTCGCCGTCAAGACCAAGGGCGGCAACGGCGCCACCGAGCCCGGCCAGGGCGTCTGGGCCCGCCTCAAGTACGAGGGCGGCGTGCACCGCGTGCAGCGCGTGCCCTCCACCGAGTCGCAGGGCCGCATCCACACCTCCGCCGCCGGCGTCCTCGTCACGCCCGAGGCCGAGGAGGTCGAGGTCGAGGTCAACGCGAACGACCTGCGCATCGACGTCTACCGCTCGTCGGGCCCCGGCGGCCAGTCCGTCAACACCACCGACTCCGCGGTGCGCATCACGCACCTGCCGACCGGTGTGGTCGCCTCCTGCCAGAACGAGAAGAGCCAGCTCCAGAACAAGGAGCAGGCCATGCGCATCCTGCGCTCCCGGCTGCTGGCCGCCGCGCAGGAGGCCGCCGAGCGCGAGGCCTCCGACGTGCGCCGCAGCCAGGTCCGCACGGTCGACCGCTCCGAGAAGATCCGGACGTACAACTACCCGGAGAACCGGATCTCCGACCACCGGGTGAACTTCAAGGCGTACAACTTGGACCAGGTGCTCGACGGCGACCTCAGCGCCGTCATCCAGGCCCTCGTCGACGCCGACTCCGCTGCCAAGCTCGCCGCCCCGCAGTAGAGCGCGCCAGCCCCGCAGCTCCCCGCCCAGCTGTCCCTGCAAGCCGGAGGAACCGGATGAATCTGCTGCTCGCCGAGGTGGCGCAGGCCACCCAGCGGCTGGCCGACGCCGGCGTGCCGTCACCGCGCTTCGACGCGGAGGAGCTCGCCTCGTTCGTCCACGGTGTCAAGCGGGGAGAGCTGCACCGGGTCCCCGACAGCGACTTCGACGCCCGCTACTGGGAAACCATCGCCCGCCGCGAGGCCCGCGAACCGCTCCAGCACATCACCGGCCGCGCCTTCTTCCGCTACCTGGAACTCCAGGTCGGCCCCGGCGTCTTCGTACCCCGCCCGGAGACCGAGTCCGTGGTCAGCTGGGCCATAGACGCGGTACGCGCCATGGACGTGGTCGAACCGCTGATCGTCGACCTGTGCACCGGCTCCGGCGCCATCGCGCTCGCGCTCGCCCAGGAGGTGCCGCGCTCGCGCGTGCACGCCGTCGAGCTCGACGAGGGCGCCCTCAAGTGGACCCGCAAGAACGTCGACGGCTCCCGGGTCCAGCTGCACCACGGCGACGCACTCACCGCACTCCCCGAACTCGACGGCCAGGTCGACCTGGTGATCTCCAACCCGCCGTACATCCCGCTCACCGAGTGGGAGTACGTCGCCCCCGAGGCCCGCGACCACGACCCGCAGATGTCCCTGTTCTCCGGCGAGGACGGCCTCGACCTGATCCGCGGCATCGAGCGCACCGCGCACCGGCTGCTGCGCCCCGGCGGCGTCGTCGTCATCGAGCACGCCGACACCCAGGGCGGCCAGGTCCCGTGGATCTTCACCGAGGAGCGGGGCTGGGCGGACGCGGCCGACCACCCGGACCTCAACAACCGCCCGCGCTTCGCGACCGCCCGCAAGGCGATGCCGTGACCGGCGCCCGGCAGCAGTCGTACGCCTCGAACCTCTCGACCCCGTACGACTCGACGCACGTCCCGATCTCGCACAGCCCGAAGTTCCTGCCCGAGGGGATCCGTTAAATGGCACGGCGCTACGACTGCAACGACGCGACCGACCGCAAGACCGGTCTGCGCGAAGCCGCCTCCGCGGTGCGCCGCGGCGAACTGGTCGTCCTGCCCACCGACACCGTCTACGGGATCGGCGCGGACGCCTTCAGCAGCGAGGCCGTCGGCGACCTCCTGGAGGCCAAGGGGCGCGGCCGCAACATGCCCAGCCCCGTCCTCATCGGCTCCCCGAACACCCTGCACGGGCTGGTCACCGACTTCTCCGAGCAGGCCTGGGACCTCGTCGACGCGTTCTGGCCCGGCGGACTGACCCTGGTCGCCCGCCACCAGCCCTCCCTCCAGTGGGACCTCGGCGACACCCGCGGCACCGTCGCCATCCGGATGCCGCTGCACCCGGTCGCCATCGAGCTGCTCACCGAGGTCGGCCCGATGGCCGTCTCCTCCGGCAACCTCACCGGGCACCCGGCCCCCGAGACCTGCGACGACGCCCTGGGCATGCTGGGCGACTCCGTCTCCGTCTACCTGGACGGCGGCCCCACCCCGGGCAACCTGCCGTCCTCGATCGTCGACGTCACCGGCACGGTGCCGGTGCTGCTGCGGGCCGGAGTGCTCAGCGCGGAGGAGCTCCGCAAGGTCGTACCCGATCTTGAGGTGGCGAGTTGACCGCCCTTGACGGGCGTGGCACAGCAGAAGGCATATCGGGGACCACCTTCCGTATCCTCCACGTCAGCACCGGCAACGTCTGCCGCTCGCCGATCACCGAGCGGCTGACCCGCCATGCCCTGGCGGACCGCCTCGGCGACCCCTCCTTCGGCGGGCTGATCGTGGAGAGCGCCGGCACCTGGGGCCACGAGGGCGCCCCCATGGAGGCCAACGCCGCCGCGGTGCTCGCCGACTTCGGCGCCGACGCGGCCGGCTTCACCGGCCGCGAACTGCTCGACGAGCACGTCATCCGCGCCGACCTCGTCCTCACCGCCACCCGCGACCACCGCGCACAGGTCATCTCCATGGGCCACAGCGCGGGCCTGCGCACCTTCACCCTGAAGGAGTTCAACCGCCTCGTCAGGGCCATAGACCCCCTCACCCTCCCGGATCCCCTGGAGGACGGTGTGGTCGAGCGTGCCCGGGCCCTGGTGCGTGCGGCGGCGGCCCTGCGGGGCTGGCTGCTGGCTCCGACGGAGGAGGCCGACGAGGTGTACGACCCGTACGGGGCGCCAATCACGTTCTTCCGCTCGATCGGCGAGGAGATCAACGCGGCGCTTGATCCGGTGGTCACGGCGCTGACGGGGGCTCCGCCGAAGCACTGAGCTCCGGCCGGTGCGGGAGGGCAGCCGCTGTCCGGCGGGCGGGGGTGGCATGGCGGGCCTACATTGGGGGACACGCGACAGAAGTCCCCTCCCTCCCAGGCCCGGAGACAGAGATGCCCGCCATCACTGCACCCGCACCAGCCGCCGCGCCGCACGCCCCCGGCCACGCCCCTCCCGCGTACGGGCCCGACTTCGAGGCGCTGGCCCGCCAGGACCCGGAGATCGCCGACGTCGTACGCGGCGAGGCCGGCCGGACCCGCGACGGCCTCCAGCTGATCGCCGCCGAGAACTTCACCTCGCCCGCCGTGCTGGCCGCCCTCGGCTCACCGCTCACCAACAAGTACGCGGAGGGCTACCCCGGCGCCCGCCACCACGGCGGCTGCGAGGTCGTCGACGCCGCCGAGCGGATCGCCGTCGACAGGGCGAAGGGCCTCTTCGGAGCGGCGCACGCGAACGTACAGCCGCACTCCGGGTCGGCGGCCGTCCTCGCCGCGTACGCGGCCCTCCTCAAGCCGGGGGACACCCTCCTGGCGACCGGCCTGGCCTCCGGCGGACACCTCACGCACGGCTCGCCCGCCAACTTCTCCGGCCGCTGGTTCGACGTCGTCGGGTACGGCGTCGACCCGGAGAGCGGGCTGACCGACTACGAGCAGGTGTACGCCCTGGCCCGCAGGCACCGCCCCCGGGCCATCGTCGTCGGCTCGATCTCCTACCCCCGCCACCCGGACTACGCCGCCTTCCGCGCCATCGCCGACGACGTCGGCGCGTACCTGGTGGCGGACGCCGCGCACCCGATCGGCCTGGTCGCCGGGGGAGCCGCGCCCAGCCCCGTGCCGTACGCCGACGTCGTCTGCGCGACCACGCACAAGGTGCTGCGCGGGCCGCGCGGCGGAATGCTGCTGTGCGGCGAGGAGCTGGCGGGGCGGATCGACCGGGCGGTGTTCCCGTTCACCCAGGGCGGGGCGCAGATGCACACGATCGCCGCCAAGGCGGTCGCGTTCGGCGAGGCGGCGGCCCCTGCCTTCACCACGTACGCCCATCAGGTGGTCGCCAACGCGCGCGTGCTGGCCGAGGGTCTCGCCGCCGAGGGCTTCGAGATCACCACCGGTGGCACCGACACCCACCTGATCACCGCCGACCCGGCGCCGCTGGGCCTGGACGGCAGGCAGGCCAAGGCGCTGCTCGCGGCGGCCGGGATCGTGCTGGACACCTGCGCGCTGCCCGGCTGCGGAGCCGCCGAGAGCGACCGCACGGAGGGCCGCGGCCTGCGGCTCGGCACCGCCGCGGTGACCACCCAGGGCATGGGGGAGGCGGAGATGGCGCGCATCGTCGCCCTGTTCGCCCTCGCGCTGAGGGGGGAGCGCAACGCGGGGACGGAGGTACGGGAACTGGCCCGGCGCTTTGCTCCGTACGGGGGCTGAAAAGGGCACAGGACCCCTGGCGGGAACCGGTCACGGGTACCCGAGTGTCCTCAACCCCAGGTCCGCGAAGCTAGGGTGTGGGGCTGAGATGGCCAGCGACAACTGTGGGGCAGCCCGTGCGTGAATACCTGTTGACGCTCTGCGTCACGGCCGCGGTGACCTATCTGCTGACGGGCCCGGTGCGGAAGTTCGCCATCGCGTCCGGAGCGATGCCGGAGGTCCGCGCCCGTGACGTCCACCGGGAGCCGACACCGCGGCTCGGCGGCATCGCCATGTTCGGCGGCCTGTGCGCCGGACTGCTGGTGGCGGACCACCTGGAGAGCCTCAACGGCGTGTTCGAACTGTCCAACGAGCCGCGTGCGCTGCTCTCCGGGGCCGCCGTGATCTGGCTGATCGGCGTCCTGGACGACAAGTTCGAGATCGACGCGCTGATCAAGCTGGGCGGCCAGTTCATCGCCGCCGGCGTCATGGTCATGCAGGGCCTGACCGTGCTCTACCTGCCGATCCCCGGCGTCGGCATGGTCTCGCTGACCGCCTGGCAGGGCAATCTGCTGGCCGTCGCCCTGGTCGTCATCACCATCAACGCGGTGAACTTCGTGGACGGCCTCGACGGCCTGGCCGCCGGCATGGTCTGCATCGCCACCTGCGCGTTCTTCCTGTACGCCTACCGGATCTGGTTCCGGTACGGCATCGAGGAGGCGGCACCCGCCACCCTGTTCGCCGCCATCCTGATCGGCATGTGCCTGGGATTCCTGCCGCACAACATGCATCCGGCCCGCATCTTCATGGGCGACTCCGGGTCGATGCTGATCGGCCTGGTCCTCGCGGCGGGCGCCATCTCGGTGACCGGCCAGGTCGACGGCGACGCGATGCGGCTGTTCGCGGGCGGCGAGCGGGCGGCCACCCACGCGATGCTGCCGGTCTTCATCCCGCTGCTGCTGCCGCTGACCATCATCGCGATCCCGTTCGCGGACCTGGTGCTGGCGATCGTCCGCAGGACCTGGCAGGGCAAGTCGCCGTTCGCTGCCGACCGCGGACACCTGCACCACCGGCTGCTGGAGATCGGGCACTCGCACAGCAGGGCGGTGCTGATCATGTACTTCTGGTCGGCGCTGATCGCGTTCGGCATGGTCGCCTACTCGGTGCACTCCGCGAGCATGTGGATCGTGCTGCTCATCGTCGCGCTGAGCGCGGTGGGCCTCGTCCTGCTGCTCCTGCCGCGCTTCACCCCGCGGGCGCCCCGCTGGATGGAGGCGTTCGTCCCGCCGCGCTACCGGCGTCGGCGGACCCGGCCGGCGGAGACGTCCGCGAGTGGTCCGAGCGCCGCACAGAGCGCCCCGGAGTCCGGGGGAGCGGTGGACGAAAGCGACGAAGGGGACCGCGAGCCGGTGCCCGCCGGTGTCAACGGAGCGACTGCGGTGGGCACCCGTTCGCGTTTCAACTGATGCCCTCGCGTTGACGAATGCCCCGCAGTTGCCCATTACCAGACAAAGCGACGGCATGCACTGCACACACGGGCAGGGTCACTCTCATGTGTGACAGCAACCACACTTTCCGGGTAAAGACTGCATCAAATAGTTTGTGATACGGTTCACGAGACCCGGCGACAGAGCCGAAGGACCTCGGTGCGACGGTCCCTCCGGCCCGAGGACCCTTCTCGATCCGGGCTTACGCTCGTCCATGACGACACCACTGCCCCCACCAAGCAAAGCGGAGCTGCCGCCATGCCGTCCAACGACGTCCGGACACTCCTCCGAACCGCTGTACCTTCCGCTGCCGTCGGCGCTGTCGCCGTCGTGGTCGGCGCGCTGGTCAGCGGCGGCGAAGGAGCGCTCGGCGCTTTCGTGGGGGCAGCCGTCGCGATCGTTTTCATGGGGGGTGGGCTGGTGGCACTCCAGCGCACCGCGAAGCGCCTGCCGCAGCTCTTCCAGGCCATGGGGCTCCTGCTCTATGTGCTCCAACTGCTGCTGCTGTTCGTCTTCCTGGCAATGTTCAAGGGCACAGAGCTGTTCGACTTCAAGGCGTTCGGGTTCGCGCTCCTCGCCGTCACCCTCGTGTGGATCGCCGCCCAGGCGCGCGCCTACATGAAGGCCAAGATCCTTTACGTCGACCCCGAGTCCACAGAGGCCGAAAAGCCGCAGAAGACCGGGTCCTCGTCGTGAAGGGTAGGGCCGGGATAAATGGGCGTTCGAGATCCTGCTATCGTCCGGTGCCAACTGCGGCACTGCGGGCGCGGGCATCCGAGCTGACGCCTGTCCCAGCGCGAGGCTCGATGCCGAACCGCCCCGCCCAGCTTTTCAAGACCACCAGTCCAGTGCCGACCCGCGGCTTCCTGCCGCGCCGACACAACGAGGTTGCCGTACCTATGCGCCACGCTGAAGGAGCCCGCGGTGAGTGCTGACACAACGCTTGCCTTTGATGCGAGCTGCCACATTTTCACCGGATGCGGGTTCCCGGCTCCGGGTCTCCACACCTTCATGTACAAGCCGATGTTCGAGGTGGCGGGCTTCGAGTTCACGAAGCCGATGCTGCTCGCACTGCTCAGCACGCTCGTGATCGTCGCCTTCTTCTGGGCGGCGTTCAACAAGCCGAAGCTGGTGCCCGGCAAGGTTCAGATGATCGGTGAGGCCGGGTACGACTTCGTACGCCGCGGCATCGTGTACGAGATCATCGGCAAGAAGGACGGCGAGAAGTACGTCCCGCTGATGGTGTCGCTGTTCTTCTTCATCTGGATCATGAACATCTGGTCGATCATTCCGCTCGCCCAGTTCCCGGTCCCGTCGCTGATCGCCTTCCCGGCCGGCCTCGCGCTGATCGTGTACGTGCTCTGGGTCTCGCTGACCTTCAAGAAGCACGGGTTCGTCGGCGGCTGGAAGAACATCACCGGCTACGACAAGTCGCTCGGCTGGGTGCTCCCGCTGGTCGTCGTGATCGAGTTCTTCTCGAACCTGATCATCCGCCCGTTCACCCACGCGGTGCGACTGTTCGCGAACATGTTCGCCGGTCACCTGCTGCTGGTGATGTTCACCCTGGCTTCCTGGTACCTGATGAACGGGATCGGTATCGCCTACGGCACCGTGTCCTTCGTCATGGTCGTCGTGATGACGATCTTCGAGCTGTTCATCCAGGCAGTCCAGGCCTACGTCTTCGTGCTCCTGGCCTCCAGCTACATCCAGGGCGCACTCGCCAAGGGCCACTGACCCAGCCTCGCTGAGTCGGCCCGCTCTCCCCGAACCAACAGACGTCCGGTGGCCAACCCCCATCGGTCCGTGAAAGAGAAGGAAGTATCGGCATGTCCGCTGCTCTCGAACTGATCAACCTCGCCGGCGCCAAGGACACCGTGGTCGGCAACGTCGCCTCCATCGGTTACGGCCTCGCCGCGATCGGCCCCGGCGTCGGCGTCGGCATCATCTTCGGTAACGGCACCCAGGCCCTCGCGCGTCAGCCCGAGGCCGCCGGCCTGATCCGTACCAACCAGATCATGGGCTTCGCCTTCTGTGAGGCTCTCGCCCTCATCGGCATCGTCATGGGCTTCGTCTACCAGTAAGCCCGGACCGACAGCCAACTACCTTTCACGGAAGGCACTGATGTGAACGCTCTGTTCCTTGCGGCGGCTGAGGAGCCTCAGAATCCTCTGCTCCCGCATCTCGACGAGCTGGTCATCGGTCTGATCGCCTTCGTCATCGTCTTCGGCTTCCTCGCCAAGAAGCTCCTCCCGAACATCAACAAGGTTCTGGAAGAGCGCCGCGAGGCCATCGAAGGCGGTATCGAGAAGGCCGATGAGGCCCGGATCGAAGCCGAGAGCGTCCTGGAGCAGTACAAGGCTCAGCTCGCCGAGGCCCGCCACGAGGCCGCGCGCCTGCGCCAGGAGGCGCTGGAGCAGGGCACTGCGCTCAAGGAAGACCTGCGCGCAGAGGGCCAGCGGCAGCGTGAGGAAATCATCGCTGCCGGTCACGCCCAGATCGAGGCCGACCGCAAGCAGGCCGCGCTCACGCTGCGCCAGGACGTCGGCAAGCTCGCCACCGACCTGGCAGGCAAGCTCGTCGGCGAGTCCCTCGAGGACCACGCCCGGCAGAGCCGCACCATCGACCGGTTCCTCAACGAGCTTGAGGAGAAGGCCGAGGCGGCCCGATGAACGGCGCGAGCCGCGAGGCACTGGCGGGCGCCCGGGACAGCCTCGACGCGCTGACGGACACCAGCTCCGTCGACGCGACGACGCTGGCCGGCGACCTGGCCGCCGTCACCGCGCTGCTCCACCGTGAGGTCTCGCTGCGCCGGGTCCTGACCGACCCGTCGCAGTCCGGCGAGGCCAAGGCCGAGCTGGCCGGGCGTCTGCTCGGCGGCCAGGTGAGCGGCTCCGCCGTCGACCTGGTCAAGGGCATGGTCCGGGCGCGCTGGTCGCAGTCCCGCGACCTGGTCGACACGGCGGAGGAGCTGGCGAACACCGCCGACCTCACCGCCGCCCAGCAGGCAGGAACGCTCGACAACGTCGAGGACGAGATCTTCCGCTTCGGCCGGATCGTTTCGTCCAACACCGCGCTGCGCTCCGCGCTCACCGACAAGTCGGCCACCGTCGCCGCCAAGAGCGAGCTGCTCCGCAGCCTGCTCGGCGGCAAGGCCGAGCAGGTCACCGAGCGTCTGGTCGTGCGCCTGGTCACGCAGCCCCGTGGACGTAGCCTGGAGGCGGGACTCGAGTCCCTGTCCAAGCTGGCCGCGGAGCGCCGCAACCGGATGGTCGCGGAGGTCGCCTCCGCGGTGCCCCTCACCGACCAGCAGAAGCAGCGCCTCGGCGCGGCCCTGGCGAAGATCTACGGTCGTGAGATGCACCTGAACCTCGACGTGGACCCCTCGGTCCTCGGCGGAATCCAGGTTCGCGTCGGCGACGAGTTCATCAACGGGACCATCGCGGAGCGCCTCGACGAGGCCTCCCGCCGTATGGCCGGCTGACGCCACCCCGTACGAAGAAGTAGCAGCACCACGCATTGCCGGCGGCCCGGTTGGGCCGCAGAGGATTCCTGGGGGCCGACCCCAGACCCCTAGAAAACTTCGGGCCCAACAAGGAGAGCAGGGAACCCAGATGGCGGAGCTCACGATCCGGCCGGAGGAGATCCGGGACGCACTGGAGAACTTCGTCCAGTCGTACAAGCCGGACGCGGCCTCGCGCGAGGAGGTCGGAACTGTCAGCGTTGCCGGCGACGGCATCGCAAAGGTCGAGGGTCTTCCCTCGGCCATGGCGAACGAACTGCTGAAGTTCGAGGACGGAACCCTCGGTCTCGCCCTCAACCTCGAAGAGCGCGAGATCGGTGCGATCGTCCTCGGCGAGTTCAGCGGTATCGAGGAGGGCCAGCCGGTGCAGCGCACCGGTGAGGTGCTCTCCGTCGGCGTCGGCGAGGGCTACCTCGGCCGCGTCGTCGACCCGCTCGGCAACCCGATCGACGGCCTCGGCGAGATCGAGACCGAGGGCCGCCGCGCCCTGGAGCTGCAGGCTCCGGGCGTCATGGTCCGTAAGTCCGTGCACGAGCCCATGCAGACCGGCTACAAGGCCGTCGACGCGATGGTGCCGGTCGGCCGTGGTCAGCGTCAGCTGATCATCGGCGACCGCCAGACGGGTAAGACCGCACTGGCCGTCGACACGATCATCAACCAGCGTGACAACTGGCGCTCGGGCGACGTGAACAAGCAGGTGCGCTGCATCTACGTCGCCATCGGTCAGAAGGGCTCCACCATCGCCTCCGTGCGTGGTGCGCTCCAGGAGGCCGGCGCGCTCGAGTACACGACGATCGTCGCCGCCCCCGCGTCCGACCCGGCAGGCTTCAAGTACCTGGCGCCGTACACCGGTTCGGCCATCGGCCAGCACTGGATGTACGCCGGTAAGCACGTCCTGATCATCTTCGACGACCTGTCGAAGCAGGCCGACGCCTACCGTGCCGTGTCGCTGCTGCTGCGCCGTCCGCCGGGCCGCGAGGCCTACCCGGGCGACGTCTTCTACCTGCACTCGCGTCTCCTCGAGCGTTGCGCGAAGCTGTCGGACGACATGGGCGCCGGTTCGATGACCGGTCTGCCGATCGTCGAGACCAAGGCGAACGACGTGTCGGCGTTCATTCCGACCAACGTCATCTCCATCACCGACGGCCAGTGCTTCCTGGAGTCCGACCTGTTCAACGCGGGCCAGCGCCCGGCGCTGAACGTCGGCATCTCGGTCTCCCGTGTCGGTGGCTCCGCCCAGCACAAGGCCATGAAGCAGGTTTCCGGCCGACTGCGTGTGGACCTCGCCCAGTACCGCGAGCTGGAGGCGTTCGCCGCCTTCGGTTCCGACCTGGACGCGGCCTCCAAGGCGTCGCTGGAGCGCGGCAAGCGCATGGTCGAGCTGCTGAAGCAGGGCCAGTACCAGCCGATGCCCGTCGAGGAGCAGGTCGTCTCCGTCTGGGCCGGTACCACCGGCAAGATGGACGACGTCCCGGTCGAGGACATCCGCCGCTTCGAGACCGAGCTGCTGGACTACCTGCGCCGCGAGCGCAAGGAGCTCCTCACCTCGATCGCCGACGGCGGCAAGATGAACGACGACACGCTCCAGTCCATCGCCGACGCGATTACCACGTTCAAGGGGCGTTTCGAGACCTCGGACGGCAAGTCCCTGGGCGAGGACGTCTCCGTCAACGTCTCCAAGTGACGACGGAAGGGACCTGACTCATGGGAGCCCAGCTCCGGGTCTACAAGCGTCGCATCCGATCCGTCACCGCGACCAAGAAGATCACCAAGGCGATGGAGATGATCGCCGCCTCCCGCATCGTCAAGGCTCAGCGCCAGGTGGCGGCCTCCACGCCGTACGCCCGTGAACTGAACCGCGCGGTGACGGCGGTGGCGACCGGATCCAACACCAAGCACCCGCTGACCACCGAGGCCGAGGCCCCGACCCGCGCCGCGGTCCTGCTCATCACGAGCGACCGCGGTCTGGCCGGCGGCTACTCCTCCAACGCCCTCAAGGCTGCGGAGAAGCTCACCGAGCGGCTTCGCGGCGAGGGCAAGGAGGTCGACACGTACATCGTCGGCCGCAAGGGTGTCGCCTACTACGGGTTCCGCGAGCGCAAGGTCGCGGACTCGTGGACGGGCTTCACCGACAGCCCCACCTACGCGGACGCCAAGCGGGTGGCCGCCCCGATCATCGAGGCAGTCACCAGGGAGACGGCCGAGGGCGGTGTCGACGAACTGCACATCGTGTTCACCGAGTTCGTGTCGATGATGACGCAGAACCCGGTGGAGAACCGGATGCTGCCGCTCAGCCTCACGGAGGTCGAGAAGGAGGAGGGCAAGAAGGACGAGATCCTTCCGCTCTTCGACTTCGAGCCGTCGGCGGAGGACGTCCTCGACGCCCTGCTGCCGCGATACGTCGAAAGCCGTATCTACAACGCACTGCTTCAGTCCGCCGCTTCCGAGCACGCCGCCCGCCGGCGCGCGATGAAGTCGGCGACCGACAACGCCGGGGAGCTCATCAAGAGCCTCTCCCGGCTTGCCAACGCGGCCCGCCAGGCCGAAATCACCCAGGAAATCAGCGAGATCGTCGGTGGCTCCAGCGCCCTCGCCGACGCGAACGCGGGGAGTGACAAGTAATGACGACCACTGTGGAGACGGCCGCCGCCACGGGCCGTGTTGCCCGTGTCATCGGCCCTGTCGTCGACGTGGAGTTCCCCGTCGACGCCATGCCGGAGATCTACAACGCCCTCAAGGTCCAGGTCGCAGACCCGGCCGAGGACGGCAAGGTCAAGACGCTGACCCTGGAAGTCGCCCTGCACCTGGGTGACGGCCTGGTCCGCGCGATCTCGATGCAGCCCACCGACGGTCTGGTCCGCCAGGCCCCGGTCACCGACACCGGCGAGGGCATCACCGTCCCCGTCGGCGAGATGACCAAGGGCAAGGTGTTCAACACCCTCGGCGAGATCCTGAACAAGCCGGAGGCCAACGCCGAGGTGACCGAGCGGTGGCCCATCCACCGCAAGGCCCCGTCGTTCGACCAGCTCGAGTCGAAGACCGAGATGTTCGAGACCGGCGTCAAGGTCATCGACCTTCTCACCCCGTACGTCAAGGGTGGAAAGATCGGTCTGTTCGGTGGTGCCGGTGTCGGCAAGACCGTGCTGATCCAGGAAATGATCTACCGCGTGGCCAACAACCACGACGGTGTGTCGGTGTTCGCCGGTGTCGGTGAGCGCACCCGTGAGGGCAACGACCTCATCGAGGAAATGGCCGAGTCCGGCGTCATCGACAAGACGGCGCTCGTGTTCGGCCAGATGGACGAGCCGCCGGGCACGCGTCTTCGCGTCGCGCTCTCGGGTCTGACCATGGCGGAGTACTTCCGCGATGTGCAGAAGCAGGACGTGCTCTTCTTCATCGACAACATCTTCCGCTACACGCAGGCGGGTTCCGAGGTCTCCACGCTCCTCGGCCGCATGCCGTCCGCGGTGGGTTACCAGCCGAACCTGGCCGACGAGATGGGTCTCCTCCAGGAGCGCATCACCTCGACCCGTGGTCACTCGATCACCTCGATGCAGGCGATCTACGTCCCCGCGGACGACCTGACCGACCCGGCGCCGGCCACCACCTTCGCCCACCTGGACGCGACGACCGTTCTGTCGCGCCCGATCTCGGAGAAGGGCATCTACCCCGCGGTGGACCCGCTCGACTCCACGTCGCGCATCCTGGACCCCCGCTACATCGCGGCGGACCACTACGCGGCCGCCATGCGTGTCAAGGGGATCCTGCAGAAGTACAAGGACCTCCAGGACATCATCGCGATCCTCGGTATCGACGAGCTGGGTGAAGAGGACAAGCTCGTTGTCCACCGCGCCCGTCGCGTCGAGCGGTTCCTGTCGCAGAACACCCACGTCGCCAAGCAGTTCACCGGCGTGGACGGTTCGGACGTACCGCTGGAAGAGTCGATCCGCGCGTTCAACGCGATCTGCGACGGCGACTACGACCACTTCCCCGAGCAGGCGTTCTTCATGTGCGGTGGCATTGAGGACCTCAAGGCCAACGCCAAGGAGCTCGGCGTCAGCTGACGCCAGGCACCACCCGTAGTGCCGTACGTGTGAGAGGGGCGGGCCTGCCCCGCCCCTCTCCCGTACACCCCCTAGACTTTGACCCAACACCCGGCAGCAGTGCCGGGTGGTGACCCGAGGAGCCACCCTTGGCTGCTGAGCTGCACGTCGAGCTGGTCGCAGCGGACCGCAACGTCTGGTCCGGCGAGGCCACACTGGTCGTCGCGCGCACCACGTCCGGCGACATCGGCGTCATGCCCGGTCACCAGCCGCTTCTGGGTGTGCTGGAATCGGGCCCCGTGACCATCCGTACGAGCGAGGGCGGCACCGTCGTCGCCGCCGTGCACGGCGGTTTCATCTCGTTCGCCGACAACAAGCTGTCTCTGCTCGCGGAGATCGCCGAGCTGGCCGACGAGATCGACACCGCGCGTGCGGAGCGGGCGCTGGAAGCCGCGAAGGCGGCGGACGACTCCGCCGCCGAGCGTCGTGCCGACGTCCGTCTGCGCGCGGTGGCGGGACACTGATCCCGTCTCGCGACAAGAGTTTTTTCCTCAGCCGCGGCTCGTACTGGATACTTCCGGGACGGGTCGCGGCTGAGGCGATGCAGATGCGGTTCTGTGTCGCGTGTGCTGCTGTTCCGAGTGCGTAGTGCTTTTCCGTAGTGGTACTGGATGAGGCGAGGAGGTCGTAGGAGATGATCCTCGCTCTGCTTGTGTGCGGCTCTGTCGTCCTGCTGGTGCTGGTGGGACTGTTCGTCTTCGGGCTGCGCCGGAGGCTGATCCAGCGCTCCGGGGGCACCTTCGACTGTTCGCTGCGCTGGGACACCCCCGAAGAGCTGGACACCTCCGGCAAGGGCTGGGTGTACGGCGTCGCCCGCTACAGCGGCGACCGGATCGCCTGGTTCCGGGTCTTCTCGTACTCTCCCAAGCCGCGCCGGGTCCTGGAGCGCTCCGCCATCGAGGTCGTCACGCGACGCGCGCCCGAGGGCGAGGAGGAGCTGGCGCTGCTCTCCGACGCGCACATCCTGGGCTGTGTCCACCGGGGTACGCGACTGGAGCTGGCGATGAGCGAGGACGCCCTCACCGGGTTCCTCGCGTGGCTCGAAGCGGCGCCGCCCGGCCAACGAGTCAATGTGGCTTAGACAGGCCTTCTCGTTGGTGGGGGGTACCCCTGGACGAAGTCTGGGGGAGAGTCAATGTGGCTTAGACAGGCCTTCTCGTTGGTGGGGGGTACCCCCGGACGAAGTCTGGGGGAAGGTCGACGTGGCGCAGGACTGGTGAGCGTCAACGTGGCGCAGGACTGGTGCGGGTGACATGAAGAAGGCCGGCAGTTCGGGGGCGGACCCGAACTGCCGGCCTTCTGTCTGTCCTGCTGCGTGATCCCCGGGGGCTACTTCAGGCCGGAGTCGATCGCCGTGACCAGCTCGCCGTTGGCGGTGTCACCGCTGAACTCCCAGAAGAAGGCGCCTCCCAGGCCCTGGCCCTTGGCCCAGGCCATCTTGGAGTTGATGGTGGCCGGGGTGTCGTAGCTCCACCAGTCCGTGCCGCAGTGCGCGTAGGCGGTGCCGGCGACGGTGCCGTTGGCCGGGCACTTGGCCTTGAGGATCTTGTAGTCCTCGATGCCCTGCTCGTACGTTCCGGCCGCCGGGCCCGTGGCGGTGCCGCCCGGCTCCTTCTGGGTGACGCCGGTCCAGCCGCGGCCGTAGAAGCCGATGCCGAGCAGGAGCTTCTTGGCCGGGACGCCCTTGGCCTTCAGCTTGGCGATCGCCTCGGCGGAGTTGAAGCCGGCCTGCGGGATGCCCGGGTAGGAGGTGAGCGGGGAGTGCGGGGCCGTCGGGCCCTTCGCCGCCCAGGCGCCGAAGAAGTCGTACGTCATCACGTTGTACCAGTCGAAGGACTTGGCCGCGGTGGCGTAATCGGCGGCGTCTATCTTGCCGCCCTCCGAGGCGTCGGCGGTGATGGCGGCGGTGACCAGGTTGTTCGCGCCGAACTTGGTGCGCAGGGCGGAGGCCACGTTGCCGAGGGCGGCGGGACCGCTGGTGTCACAGGTCAGACCGCAGGCGTTCGGGTACTCCCAGTCGATGTCGATGCCGTCGAAGACATCGGCCCAGCGCGGGTCCTCGACCAGCTTGTAGCAGGAGTCGGCGAACGCGGCCGGGTTCTTGGACGCCTCACCGAAGCCGCCGGACCAGGTCCAGCCGCCGAACGACCAGATCACCTTGATGTGCGGGTACTTGGCCTTCAGCTTGCGCAGCTGGTTGAAGTTGCCGCGCAACGGCTGGTCCCAGGTGTCGGCGACCCCGTCGACCGACTGCTCGGCGGTGTACGCCTTGTCGTAGTCCGCGAAGGCGTCACCGATGGTGCACTTGCCGCCCTGGACGTTGCCGAAGGCGTAGTTGATGTGGGTGATCTTCGCCGCGGAGCCGGACGTCACCAGGTTCTTGACGTGGTAGTTGCGGCCGTAGACGCCCCAGTTGGTGAAGTATCCGAGCTTCACCTGGTCACCGGGCCCGGGGCCCGGGTCGGTGCCGCCGCCAGTGGTCTTGACCGCGACGGAGCCGCTGGCCGGGCCCGTCTGGTCGGCGGTGTCGCGGGCCTGGATCGCGTACGAGTAACTCGTGCCCTTGGTCAGGGAGTTGTCGGTGTACGTGAGGCCGGTGACGGTGGCGACCCTGGAGCCGTCGCGCAGGACGTCGTAGTTCTTGATGCCCTTGTCGTCGGTGGCGGCCGTCCAGGTCAGCTTGGCCGAGGTGTCGGTGATGCCGCCGGCCACCGGGGTGCCCGGGGCGGAAGGGGCGGCGTCGCCCGGCTGGGTGTCACCGTCGCAGGACAGCCCGTTGAGCTTGCAGCCGCTCGGGTTGCCGGGGCCGGTGCCGTTGAAGCCGAAGGTGACGGCGGCACCGGGGGCCAGGGTGCCGTTCCAGGAGAGGTTCTTGGCCGTGTAGTGGTTGCCGGAGGCGCTGAGCGAGGCGTCCCAGGCGGAGCCGGCCTTGGTGCCGGTGGGGAAGTCCCACTCCACGGTCCACGAGGTCATGGTGGTGGTGCCGGTGTTCTTGACGGTCCACGAGCCCTCGAAACCGGAGCCCCAGTCCGACTTCTTGGTGTACGTCGCCGTCGCGGCGGGCGCGGCCTGCGCGGGGGAGGCGAGGCCGACCATCGCGGCGAGGGGAACGACGAGCGCGGTGAGCGTGGCCGTGAGGCGCCTTCTCAGGCGCGAGGTGCGCGGGGGACAAGGGGGGGTTGCAGTACTCAAGGGTTGCTCCCGAGAGAGAGGTCCGACATGACGGGTATGGGACCTGCGCCGCCTGGTGAGCACGCCCGTAATGGGGGAGGTGTTGTCATGGCGTGCTCACCACTGCAGTGCGGCGAGCGTGCCAAGGTCTGGACCAATCGTCAAGAGGTCTGGACCAGAGAAGGTCGCGGCCCGTTCCGCCCCGCGACCCGCCTTGTCCACTCTTCTCCACCCCTTCTCCACCGAAGGATGCAGGCCGTTTTCCTCACTGGGGACGATGACCTGCGGGTGGGGGCGCGGCGACCATGGGGACATGCTCACGGGAGAGGTGTCGTCATGATCGTCGCGTTGATCATCGCGTGCGAGGTCGCGTTCTGGGTGCTGCTGCTCGGCGGGCTCTCGCTGCGGTATCTGGCGAAGATGCCGCGGCTCGGGGCGGCGCTGCTGCTGTGCGAGCCGCTGCTGGAAGTGGTGCTGCTGGTGGTCACCGCGATCGACCTGAAGAATGGTGCGCAGGCGGACTGGAAGCACGGTCTCGCCGCGGTCTACATCGGCTTCACGGTGGCCATGGGCCACTACATGATCAAGGTCATCGACGTGCGGTTCGCGCACCGGTTCGCGGGCGGGCCCGCACCGGTCAAGCCGCCGAAGTACGGCACCGCACGGATGGTGTACGAGTGGAAGAGCGCCGCCCGGTGGATCCTGGCGGCCGGTATCGCTGCGGGGCTCCTCCAGCTCGCGATCCTGTACGTGGGGGACAGCGGCCAGGTGGCGTCGCTGCGCAACTGGCAGTCCAAGATGGGGATCGTGGCCGTGATCAACCTGATCATCGCCGGCAGCTACACACTGTTCCCGAAGTCCGATCCGGCGCCGGACGCGCGGGACGCGGACGCGGAGCCGGGGAAGGCCGGGACGTACCTCAAGAAGTGATCCGGTGCCGGGCGGCGGCTTCCCCCGCCGTCCGGCACCCCGGCGCCCGCCGTCCGGCACCCCGGCGCCCGCACCCGGCACCCCGGCGTCCGCACGTCGGCCGCCGCCCGTGTCCGGCGTCCCGCCGCCCGTCCCCGTTTTTCTCCGGTCAGCGCTCGCCGCCCGGCACCCACAGGACGTCGCCGACCGACTTGTTGGCCGTCCTGGCGAGGATGAAGAGCAGGTCCGACAGCCGGTTCAGATACGTGGCCGTCAGCGGGTTCATGGTGTCGCCGTGCACCTCGAAGGCCGCCCACGTCGAGCGCTCCGCGCGCCGGACCACCGTGCACGCCTGGTGCAGCAGCGCGGCGCCCGGCGTGCCCGCCGGGAGGATGAAGGAGCGCAGCTTCTCCAGCTCCGCGAGGTAGCCGTCGCAGTCCTCCTCCAGCTTGTCGATGTACGACTGCTCGACCCGCAGCGGCGGGTACTCGGGGTTCTCCACGACCGGCGTCGACAGGTCGGCGCCCACGTCGAACAGATCGTTCTGGATCCGGGTGAGGACCTTGACCACGTCTTCGCCGAGGCTGCCCAGCGCGATCGCCGTACCGATGACCGCGTTGGCCTCGTTGGCGTCCGCGTACGCCGCGATCCGCAGATCGGTCTTGGCTGTACGGCTCATGTCACCGAGCGCGGTGGTGCCCTTGTCGCCGGTACGGGTGTAGATACGCGTCAGATTGACCATGCGTAGGAGCCTAGTCACTCGTCGCACCCCCGCCCGTACCAGTGTGATGTCCGTCATGTGAGACGTGACGCGCATCTCTTCGCCGCCCCAGCGGCCGCATCCGGCGATAGCCTCCGCCTCAGGACAACGAACACCCGGTAGCGCGCGGTGCCTGAGGGCCCGTCAGCCGGAGTCGGCCGGAGCAGTAGTCAAGGGAGTGTGCAGTGGCCAGGAAGCTTGCCGTCATCGGTGCCGGTCTCATGGGATCGGGCATCGCCCAGGTCTCGGCGCAGGCGGGCTGGGACGTGGTCCTGCGCGATGTGACCGACGCGGCGCTGACCCGTGGCACCGACGGCATCAAGGCCTCGTACGACAGGTTCGTGAGCAAGGGCAAGCTGACGGCTCAGGACGCCGAGGCAGCCCTCGCCCGGATCACCACCAGCACCGAGCTGGACGCCGTCGCCGACGCGGACATCGTCGTCGAGGCCGTCTTCGAGAAGCTGGAGGTCAAGCACGAGATCTTCCGCTCCCTCGACAAGATCGTGCGCGAGGACACGGTGCTCGCCTCCAACACCTCCGCCATCCCGATCACCAAGATCGCCGCCGTGACGGAGCGCCCGGAGCGCGTGGTCGGAGCGCACTTCTTCTCGCCGGTGCCGATGATGCAGCTCTGCGAGCTCGTCCGCGGCTACAAGACCAGCGACGAGACCCTCGCCACCGCACGGGAGTTCGCCGAGTCCGTCGGCAAGACCTGCATCGTCGTCAACCGCGACGTGGCCGGCTTCGTGACCACCCGGCTGATCTCGGCGCTCGTCGTCGAGGCGGCGAAGCTGTACGAGTCGGGTGTTGCCAGCGCCGAGGACATCGACATCGCCTGCAAGCTGGGCTTCGGGCACGCCATGGGCCCGCTCGCCACCGCCGATCTGACCGGCGTCGACATCCTGCTGCACGCCACCGGCAACATCTACACCGAGTCGCAGGACGAGAAGTTCGCGCCGCCGGAGCTGATGCGGCGCATGGTCGACGCGGGCGACATCGGCCGCAAGAGCGGACAGGGCTTCTACAAGCACTGATCGAACGGTGGAGGGGAAAAGGTGCGGAGTTCACCCTGGGGGGTGAATTTCGCATCGATTCGCTTACAGACGGCAACTTCTTGGGTCTTCCGACAGTCAGTTGAGGGACAACTGAGTGGCCGGACGGCCGGTGGAAGCACAGAGACTCAGTCAACAGGGACTCAAGCACTCGTGGGGAGCGCACATGCACATCAGGGGCGATCACGTCGAGCTGGTCGTCGGGGGCCGCCTCGACGTCCGCAGCGCGGCGGACGCCCGTACGGTTCTGCACTCGGCCGTCGACGACGGAGCGGGCGACCTGGTGCTCGACCTGACCGAGCTGGACTCCTGGGACGCCGCCGGACTCGGCGTCATCATGGGTGCCCACCGACGGGCCGGCCGGTGCGGGCGGCGCCTGGTGCTGCGCGGCGTGCCGCCCCAGATGCAGCGGCTGCTCGTGGCGACCAGGCTGCACCGGATCCTGGCGATCGAGGGCGGACTGGCATTGGACTCGCTGCCCCGGGTCTGAGGACCGGGCCGGGGACTTGCTGCCCCGCGGGGCGCGCGGCGGGGCGGCGCAATCCTCACAGGACTGTGACGTCCCGTAGACCTCGTTCCCCCGGCGCTCGGAGATAATGGGCGAAGGTCTGGGGTTCGGTCGCCTGCCGCTTGACGAGCCCGGTAATGGATGCACCCACGTCGGCGGGCACCGGACCAGAAGCGACAGCGAGCGTGCGAAAGGCCGGAGGGGGCAGTCAGCACGCAACGCATCTGGGGGGCTTGACCATGGACCCGATGAACCGGGGATCCGAAGAGTACGGGCAGGACAACAACGGCAACCACGACGAGCGGGAGGGTTCGCGTCCGCGCGACCCGATGACCCGTGACCTCGGGCCGAGCGCGGCATCCGCGCCGGCCCGCACCGTACAGCTCACGTCGGGCGACTTCCTGCTGACCGTCAATCCGGTGGACGGCAGCGAGATAGAACCGTGCCCGCCCGGCGAGCGCCCCGGGGCGCCCGTCAGGCACCCGGCCGCCGACCGCGCCGAACTGGCGCGCGCGGCGAAGCCGGCCGTGCCGCCCGGGCCCGCCACACCCGAACTGCCGCTCCTGGAGCGGCAGGAGGAGCGCGAGCGGCTGGTGGCACTGGTCTCCCGCGGCCGTTCCGTGCGGCTGGTGGGGTCCGCCGGATCGGGGCGTACCGCACTGCTCGACGCTGTCGCCGCGGACTGCGCGGGCCTCGCGCCGGACGGCGTCGTACGGCTCTCCGGGTACCGGCGCACCCAGGCGGAACTGCTGCAGGACCTGTTCGCGGCGGTCTTCCGGGCGCCCCGGCACCGGCCAGGACCCGACGAACTGCGCGCCTACGTGCACGACATCGGGGCGGTCGTCGTCCTGGACGACCTGGAGTTCGGCGGCGACGCGCTCCAGGAACTGCTGGACGCGACGCCCGAGTGCGCGTTCCTGATCTCCGTGACGCCCGAGGCGGCCGCCCTGACGCCGTCCGGGCTCCTCGAAGAGGTGCTGCTCGGCGGACTCGGCAGGGGCTCCTCGCTGGAGCTCCTGGAGCGGGCCGTGCAGCGGCCGCTCACCGACGAGGAGGCGAACTGGGCGGGTGACCTCTGGTTCGAGTCGGAGGGGCTGCCGCTGCGCTTCGTGCAGGCCGGTGCACTGCTGCGGCAGCGGGACGTCCTGCGTGCCGACCCGGGGGCCTTCGACGAGTACGGGTACTTCACCGAGGCACCGCTGGACGCGCCCTTCGATGCCGAGGACGGCCACGACGTACCGCTGTCGACCCTCGCGGAGGGCATGGCCCCGGTCGCGCCGCTGGCGGCACGGCTGAGCGAGTCCGCGCGGGCCACCCTGCGGTTCGCTGTGGCGCTCGGCGGCGAGGTGCCGCACCAGGCCCACCTGCCCGCGCTGGTGGGCGACACCCACGCGGACGCCGCCCTCGGCGAACTGCTGGAGTGCGGGCTGCTGTCGCGGTCAGGGGCACGCCACCGGCTGGCCGCCGGGGCCGAGATACAGCTGCTCGACGCCGGGTACGGCGAGGACGCCACCGAGCACGCGCTGACCGCGGCCCAGCACTACGCCTGGTGGGCAGGCCATCCCTCGGTGACGCCGGAGCGGATATCCGCCGAGTCCGACGCCGTGCTGGCCGCGCTCGCCGCGCTGGTGCCGGGGACCGAGGTGGAGCACCCGAGCGCCGCCGTGCTGCTGGCCCGCACCGCGGCTCCCGCCTTCGCGGCGGGGTTGCAGTGGGGGGCCTGGGAGCGGTCGCTGCGCACCGGCGCTGAGGCCTCCCGGCTCGCCGGGGAGGTGGGCGAAGAGGCCTACTTCCACCACGAGCTGGGCGTTCTCGCCCTGTGCGGCGGTCGGCTCGACCGGGCGCGCGCCGAGTTGGAGACCTCCGTCGGGCTGCGGGGCGCGCTCGCCGACAAGCGGGGCACCGTCGCCGCCCGGCGGGCCCTGGCGCTGGTCACCGACCGCAGTGGCGGTGCGCCGGGGCCCGTGCTCGCGGGCCGTGGGTTCGGTGCCGGTGCTCACGCCGCCGCCGTCCCGCGCTCGCCCTTCGACACGCCGTACGACCCCTTCACCGAGCGTTCGTCGGCCGGCGAGGAGATACCCGCCGCAGGGTACGAGGAGTCCGCCTCGCCGCCCGCCGGGGTGCCGGCCGGGATGGGCGCGCTGTCGCTGTCCGGGGCACCGGACTCCGACGAGCCGTTGGTGACGAGGTCGGCGGGGGGTGCGGAGGGTCCGCCGTCGCGCCGCTCGATGCTCCACGGCGCGCGGCGCAACCTGGTCGCGGCGGGGGCGGGTGCACTGCTCGTCGCCGTCCTCGGCACGGTGGTCACCCTCGGCGCGACCGGCAACAAGGTCGGCGACGACGGCGGCCGGACCCCTGAGCAGTCCGCCAACCAGGACACCGGCAAGGGCGGCCTGGACGCCGACCGGGCCGAGGGCTCCGAGGGCAACGGCTCCGGCGGCGGCAGCAGCAGCGTCGACGACGGCTCGGCCGGGCGCGGGGTGCCCGCCGCCGACAGCACCAGCCGCGACAGGGGCCCCGGGTCCCCGGACCCGACGTCCACCACCGGCCCCGGGGCGGGCAAGCCGACCGACGGGGCCGGCGAGCCGACGAAGCCGCCCACGACACCGGGCAGGCCCACCGATCCGCCGACCAGGCCGACGGTTCCGCCCACCAAGCCGACGGTCCCGCCGACCAAGCCGACCGATCCGCCGACGACACCGACGGTGCCGCCGACCACGCCCAAACCGGACCCGACGACTCCCAAGCCCGATCCGCCGACGTCACCGGGCAACCCGCCGGCGACCTCGCCGGACAACCCGCCGACGTCGCCCGTCGACGACCAGCCGCCGACCTCACCGGGGACGGCGGTCAGCGCGGCCGGGCCCACGGTCGCGCGGATCGGCTGAGCGCACCGGCGCTCCGCGCGGGGTGCGCCACTCACGCGCCCCCGCGCACACAAAGAGTTCTGCCCCGCCTGTCGCACAGGCGGGGCAGAACTCTTTCCCGATGGCGGGCGGGACCGGCGGCCAGATCCCCTGCGGGACCCGGGCAGGCACCCCCGCCACGGCAAGGCGCAAGGCGCACACGCGTCACGGCCAGGGCACACCCGCCACCGGCGGGGCTCCGAGGGCTCAGAAGAGCCGGAGCTTGTCGTCCTCGATGCCGCGCATGGCGTTGTAGTCCAGCACCACGCAGCGGATACCGCGGTCGGTGGCCAGCACACGGGCCTGGGGCTTGATCTCCTGGGCGGCGAAGACACCGGTCACCGGCGCCAAGTGCGGGTCCCGGTTGAGGAGTTTGAGGTAACGGGTCAGCTGCTCGACACCGTCGATGTCACCGCGGCGCTTCAGCTCGACGGCCACGGTCGCCCCGTCCGCGTCCCTGCACAGGATGTCGACCGGGCCGATCGCCGTCATGTACTCACGGCGGATCAGGGTGTGGCCCTCGCCGAGGATTTCGATGCGGTCGGCCAGGAGCTCCTGGAGGTGCGCCTCCACGCCGTCCTTGATGAGCCCGGGGTCGACGCCGAGCTCGTAGGACGAGTCGTGGAGGACTTCCTCCATCGTGATGATCAGTTTCTCGCCCGCCTTGTTGATCACCGTCCAGACACCGGCGTCGTCACCGGTGCCCTCCTTCAAAGTGCAGGGCGGCGACATCCAGTTGAGCGGTTTGTACGCCCTGTCGTCCGCGTGAATGGAGACGCTGCCGTCCGCCTTCACCAGGATCAGACGGGGGGCGGAGGGCAGATGGGCGGTGAGCCGGCCCGCGTAGTCCACGGAGCAGCGGGCGATGACGAGACGCATGGGGAGCAACGCTACTCGACGCGGCGGGGTGCACGCGATTCGCCCCGTACGACCCCCTTCGCAGCACCGGTGCGCCCCCTCCGTGATGGCCGGTTGTATGCGCAATCCCCTGTCGCGGCAGGGGCGGCGCGCTTACCGTGGATGCAGGAGGTTGCCGTGCGTGCACGCTGCGTTGCGGCGCTCCTGCCCTGCCCGGAAGACCCCGTCTCTGTGCGGGGTCGCGAGAGGAGAACCCATGTCGCTCGACGTCTCACCGGCTCTGTTGGAACAGGCCGAGCGAGGCGAGGTCGACGAAGCAGAATTCGTCGACTGCGTCCGGACCTCCCTGCCCTTCGCATGGGAGATGATCAGCTCGCTGGTGGCACAGCTGAAGGTCGACGGTGGTCAGTTCGCCGACAACCAGACGCCGCCGCCGGACGAGCAGGCGCGCGGTCAGCTGCTGCGCGCCCTGGCGAGTGACGCCATCCGCGGTTCGCTGGAGCGTCACTTCGGAGTACGTCTCGCATTCCAGAACTGCCACCGCGTCGCGGTGTTCCCGCTGGACTCCTCGGTCGACGAGCGGCTCGCCCGCTTCACTTCGATCCGCGGCCAGCTGCTCAACCAATCTCCGGAACTGCGGGACTGCTGACGTACGAGGCTGCCGCCCCCGCGTCGCGGGAGGTGTATTGACGCCGGGGCGGCAGCTCCCCGGGTGGCAACCCCCGCCGGGAGACCACCCCTCGCCGGGAGGTGCCGGGAGGCGCCCGGCGGAAGGCGGCGGACGGTCACCGGGGCAGTGACGGTCACCGTGACAGCGACGGTCACCGTGGCAGTGACGGATGCCCCCGCCGTGACGGTCACCGCGGCACGGACGCTCACCGCAGCAGCGACCGCACGTCGCCGCCCAGCCGGCGGACGTTCTCCTCCGTGCAGGCGAGGTCGCCGGAGCCCTCCGTGAGCAGCGCGAAGCGCGTGATTCCGGTCCTTTCCGAGGTCGCCGCCAGCCGGTCCGCCGCCACCTGCGGCGTCCCCACCGGGTGCAGATCGCACAGCTTCTCCGTGTACGCCACCGGGTCGCGCATCGCGCGGTGCCTGCCGTCGACCGTGACGTGTGCGTCCAGCCCCTGCTTCAGCCAGCCCGGCATCGCCTTGGTGAGGATCTCGCGGGCGTCGGCGGTGGTGTCCGCGATCTGCGCGACCCCGGCGGAGACATGGCCGCGCGCACCGGCTTCGACCTCCGCCGCCGTGCGCCCACTGGCGCGGGCGTGGGAGCGCCACAGGGCGGTCATGCCGGCCTTGTCCTCGTCCCCGCAGTGCATCCCGAGGAGCATCGGCAGGCCCTTCTCGGCGGCCAGCTTCACGCTCTTCGCCGAGGTGCAGGCGACGACGACCTCGGGACCCGGGGTGCCCTCCAGCAGTTCGTCGGGGCGGGGGACGACGGCGACCTCGCGGAAGCGGTAGCGCTCGCCGTCGGCCGCCACCCGGTCCTCGCGCAGCCAGCGCAGCAGCAGGTCCAGCGATTCCGGGAAGCCCTCCTCGTACGCCCGGATGCCGCTGCCGAAGACCTCCAGGTCGACCCACGGGCCGCCGCGTCCCACGCCGAGGGTGAACCGGCCGCCGGAGGTGATGTGCAGCAGCGCCGCCTGCTCCGCCACGTTGACCGGGTGGGCGGTGGGCAGCACCGTCACCGCCGTGCCCACCCGGATCCGGCGGGTGCGGCCGAGCAGCAGCGCGGCCAGCGTCACCGCGGACGGGCACACCCCGTAGGGCACGAAGTGGTGTTCGGCCAGCCAGACCGAGTCGAGGCCCGATTGCTCGGCGACCTCCGCGGTCCGTACGGCCCGGTGCAGGGTCTCCCCCTGCCCCTGGCCCGGGAACTGGGCCGCCAGTACAAAAGCTCCAATGTGCATCGCCTTTTGCCTCCTTGCGGGTGCTCGGTTCGGCGATCCCCCACTGGCATTAACGCCTGACAAGTGCCAAGGGCACGGGCATGCGCAAAGATCTTGTGATTGTCCGGCTACTGGTGCCGCGGGGGTACCGCAGTACCTCCCTCAGTGGTACGCCTACCCCTGCCGGATGGGCCTAGGCTGTGGGAAAACAGTCCGTACGGCCCCATGAGGTGCTACGTGTCTCCGCGCCACAACCGTCCCCGAGGCGGCGCCAGTCCGACTCCCAGCACCCGAGGCGGCGGTGGCTCGCCGGACCGCTACGGACTCCAGCACGCGGAGTCCTGGCAGGGGGAGGAGTGGCTGGTGCGGCAGGTGAGCGGGGCGAGCGCGCAGGGCAAGCGGTACCGCTGCCCCGGCTGCGACCAGGAGATTCCCTCCGGAGTCCCGCACCTGGTGGCCTGGCCGGACTACGGCGGCGTCGACGACCGCAGGCACTGGCACAAGGCCTGCTGGAACGCGAAGGACCGCCGCACCACACGGGTGCAGCGGTCCCGCAACGCGCCGCGCTACTAGGGCCGGTCCGACGGTACGCGCCCCGGTCGCGTCAGACGTCGCGCCGGTGCTGGACGAGGAACGCCAGGCCCAGGAACAGCGCCGCCAGGACGGCGATGATGCCCAGCGGCTCCCAGCCGGTCGGGCCGCCGTCGCCCATCTCGGTGCCGTAGAGGGACCCGAGCTGGCTGGGCACCGAGTACTCCAGCAGGAACATCTGTACGTCGCGCAGCGACTCCGACATCATGAACAGCGCCATCACCAGCGGCATCAGCACGAAGCCGATCATGATGGTGATCGCCCCGGCCGAGTGCCGGATGAGCGAGCCGACGGCGAGCGAGAGCAGTCCGGTGCAGGCGACGTAGAAGCTGACGCCCAGGGTCGCCCTCAGCCACAGGTCGCCGCCGGTGCTGCCGCCGAGCACGCCCGCCATCAGCGCGGAGACGATCGCGGTGGCCACCAGCGTGATGCAGAACGTCAGCAGGAAGAAGACCACGGCCTTGGCGGTCAGCACCCGTGCGCGGCTGGGGCAGGCGGTCAGGGTGGTGCGGATCATGCCCGTGCCGTACTCGGAGGCGATGGTCATCACGCCGAGGGTGATCACCGGGATGAGGCCGAGCAGCACACCGACGAAGCCGAACATGACCGGCGACTCCTCCGTCGGCAGCGAGTCCGCGGAGGTGAGCGCGAGGGTGATCAGCGCGCCGACGCCGAGCACCAGGACGACCATCACGCCGAGCGTCCAGATCGTGGAGCGCACCGAGCGGATCTTGGTCCACTCGGAGGCGAGCGCGTCCATGAGCGTGGCCCTGCGCAGCGGGACGGGGGAGGCGTACCCGGGGCCGTGCTGCTGCGGTCCCTGCCACTCCTGCTGCTGCTGTGCGGGGGCCGCGCCCTGCTGCTGGTACGGGGTCGCGGGAGTCGTCATCGGGCGTCCTCGGGGGTGTCGCTGCTGGTGTCGTCGCTCTTGCCGGGCGCGGGCGCCGCGGCGGGTGCCGGACCTGCGGCGGGGGCCGGATCCGTGGCGGGGGCCGGACCCGCGGCGGGGGCCGGGGGAGCGGCCGGGGCCGCGTACGGGTTCTGCCCGGCCGGTACCGGGACGGTGGCGGGCGAGGCCGGCGGCACCCCGGGGTGCGGCTGCCCCGGCTGGGGCGGTGGCGGGGCGTACCAGCCGTGCTGCGGCGCGGCCTGCGCGTCGACGGGCCCGCCGGGCAGCGGCTGTCCGGGCAGCGGCTGTCCGGGCAGCAGGCCGGCCGGGGCCTGGTCGAAGCCCGCGAGCTGGTCGGCGGTGGAGCGGTAGTCGACGGCGGCCTGCGTCATCCGCATGTACGCCTCCTCCAGCGACGCCTGGTGCGGCGCCAGCTCCCACAGCCGTACGTCCGCCTCGTGCGCCAGGTCCGAGATCCTCGGCAGGGCGAGGCCGGTGACGCGCAGCGCGCCGTCCGGCTCGGGCAGCACCTGGCCGCCCGCCTCGGTGAGCACTGCGGAGAGCTTCTCGCGCTGGGCGGGGTCGGTCTGCGGGGTGCGCACCCGGGCGAAACCCGCGGAGTTGGCGGCGATGAAGTCCCGCACGCTCATGTCGGCGAGCAGCATGCCGCGGCCGATCACGATCAGGTGCTCGGCGGTGAGCGCCATCTCGCTCATCAGGTGCGAGGAGACGAAGACCGTACGGCCCTCGGAGGCCAGCATCTTCATCAGGTTGCGCACCCAGAGGATGCCCTCGGGGTCCAGGCCGTTGACCGGCTCGTCGAAGAGCAGCACCTGCGGGTCGCCGAGCAGGGCGGCGGCGATGCCCAGGCGCTGGCCCATGCCGAGGGAGAAGCCGCTGGAGCGCCTGCGGGCCACGTCCTGGAGGCCGACCACGCCGAGCACCTCGTCGACGCGGCTCGCCGGGATGCCGGAGAGCTGGGCCAGCGACAGGAGGTGGTTGCGGGCGCTGCGGCCGCCGTGCACGGCCTTGGCGTCGAGCAGGGCACCGACCTGGCGGGGAGCGTTGGGCAGCTTGCGGAAGGGGTGGCCGCCGATGGTGACATGGCCCTCGGTCGGCTCGTCAAGCCCCAGGATCATGCGCATGGTGGTGGACTTGCCGGAGCCGTTGGGCCCCAGAAAGCCGGTCACCGTGCCCGGCCGTACCTGGAAGGAAAGGTTGTACACGGCCGTCTTGGCGCCGTAGCGCTTCGTCAGGCCGACTGCCTCGATCATTCTCCAGAGCCCCATCGACAGATCGTCGGGGGAAAGATCACGTGCGGTCTACAGCGATCCGTAACGCCCCCGTAAGCACTAGGAGCTTAACCAGGGGCATGCGGTTCCGGCCAAGAACGGATGTTCGCAAGACCACTCGCGGGGGTCGTCCCGTCCCCGGACTCAGGCGTCCTGGGATTCAGGCGTCCCGGCTCTTCAGTACCAGCCAGCCCGCCAGCAGCGCCAGTGCCACCCAGATCAGCATGATCCCGAGCCCGCCCCAGGGGCCGTAGGGCACCGTGTCGTTCTCCGGGGTGACCACCTGCATGATCCTGCTGCCGGCCTGGTCGGGGAGGAACCGGCCGATCTTGCGGGTGGCCTCCACATTGCCCAGGATCGGCGCGAGGAGGAAGAACACCGGCATCAGGATGCCCAGCGAGAGCATCGGCGAGCGCAGGACCGCGGTGACTCCCATCGCGAACACCGCGATCAGCGTCATGTACAGCGCGCAGCCGAAGACCGCCCGCAGTACGCCGGGATCGCTCAGCGTCGCCTTGTACTCGCCCAGCGCCGCCTGTCCGACGAAGAACGTCACGAAGCTGGTGACCAGTGCGACGAGGAATGCGAGCAGGGTCGCAATTCCGATCTTGCTGAACAGGAAAATGCCCCGCCGCGGTACCGCGGCCAGCGAGGTGCGGATCATTCCGGTGCTGTATTCGTTGCCGACCACCATCACACCGAAAACGATCATTGCGAGCTGGCCGAGGCTCGTTCCCGCGAAACTGAGGAACGTCGGATCGGCGAACCGCAGCTCCTTCGCGTCCATCTTCGCGAACTCGTTCCTGGACAGCACGCTGATCAGAAATCCGAGCCCGATGGTGAACACCACGGCGAGCGCGAGTGTCGTCCCGGTGGACCGCACCGACTTGATCTTGGTCCATTCCGACTTCAGTACGTAACCGGCATGCATCTCAGGTCCGCCATCCCGTCGGCTGCGCGGGTGAGACCGCGTGTGCGTGATATTCGACCGACTCCGCGGTGAGCCGCATGAACGCCTCCTCCAGCGAAGCCTGTTGCGGGCTCAGCTCATGGAGCACGAGCTGGTGCCGCGCGGCCAGCTCACCGAGCTGCTCGGACGCGGCGCCGTCCACCTCGAGGCTCCCGTTGCCCGCCGCGACGGCCGTGATCCCGGCCTGGTGCAGCACGTCCAGCAGCCGCTCCTGCTGCGGACTGCGCACCCTGACGTACGCGCGTGAATTGGTGCGGATGAACTCAGCCATCGACATGTCCGCCAGCAGCCGCCCCTGCCCGATGACCACCAGGTGGTCGGCGGTCAGCGCCATCTCGCTCATCAGGTGCGAGGAGACGAAGACCGTACGCCCTTGCGCGGCCAGCGACTTCATGAGGTTGCGGATCCAGTGGATGCCCTCGGGGTCGAGCCCGTTCACCGGCTCGTCGAACATCAGGATCTCCGGGTCGCCGAGCAGCGCGGCCGCGATGCCCAGGCGCTGACCCATGCCGAGCGAGAAGCCCTTGGAACGCTTCCTGGCCACCCCCGTCAGCCCGACCGTGTCCAGCACCTCGCCGACCCGGGCGGCCGGGATGCCGTTGCTCTGCGCCAGGCACAGGAGGTGGTGGTAGGCGCTGCGGCCGCCGTGCAGGGCCTTGGCGTCCAGGAGTGCCCCCACGTACTTCAGGGGCTCCCTGAGGTCCGTGTAGCGCTTGCCGTCGATGCGTACGTGGCCCGCGGTCGGGCGGTCGAGATCCAGCATCATCCGCATCGTGGTGGACTTGCCCGCCCCGTTGGGGCCGAGGAAGCCGGTGACGATGCCGGGGCTCACATGGAAGGTGAGGCCGTCCACCGCGACCTTCTCGCCGTACCGCTTCGTCAGGCCGGAAACCTCGATCATGCCTGCCACGCTAAATGCGGACAAAGCCCCCCGCCACCGGGGAGTGGCGAGGGGCTTTGTCACCGCACGGGGGGTACGGCGGGGTGGTGTCTAGCGGGACTGCTGGGCCGGGACTCCGCGGGAGATCGGCTCGTCCTCGACCGGTGCGCCGGCGGCGGCCACGGCCGCACCGGTCAGCGTCGCCAGCATCTCGCGGACGTTGGTCAGCTGGGCGTTGATCGAGTCGCGGCGGTTGGTGAGCGCCGCCAGCTCGCGCTCGGACTCGCTGCGGATCCGGTCGGCCTTGGCATTGGCGTCGGCCACGATGTCCTCGGCCTGACGCTGCGCCGTCTCCACCGTCTGACGGGCCCTGCGCTCGGCGTCCGTGCGCAGCTTCTCGGCCTCCAGGCGCAGCTGCTCCGCCCGGTGCTCGATCTCCGCGAGACGCTTCTCCGCCTTCGCCTGACGGGAGGCCAGGTCGCGCTCGGACTGCTCGCGGCGCTTGGCCAGGTTGGTCTCGAAGTCCGCGGCGGCCTGGGCGGCCTTGGCGCGCGTCTCCTCGAAGAGCGCGTCCGCCTCCTCGCGCTTGGACTGCGCGTCCTTCTGCGCCTCGGAGCGGAGCTGGGCGGAGTCGCCCTTCGCCTTCTCGACGATCCGGACGCCCTCGTCCTCCGCCTTCGCCTTGCGCTCGGCGGCGAACGACTCGGCGTCGTTGCGCACCTGCTGGGCGGCCGACTCGGCCAGCTCGCGGTGCTGCTCGGAAGCGCGACGGGCCTCCTCACGCAGGTCCTTCGCCTCCTCCTCGGCAAGGCGGAGGATCTTCTCCACGCGGGCACCGAGGCCGGCGTACGACGGCTCCGCGTCGTTGACCTGGGCCTGAGCGTTCTGCGTTTCGAGGTGGAGCTCCTCGATGCGCTTTTCCAGAGAGGTGATTCGGGCGAGTGCACTGTCACGGTCGGCGAGCAGCTTGGCAATGCGGTCGTCCACCTGACCGCGGTCGTAACCACGCCGCACCTGCTCGAAGCCGTATGGGGAGGCGGATGTGTCGCTCATGAGGTTCCTGTCGAATGAGACCGGTGAGGTGATAGGGGAATCCTAGGGGCCTAAGCGGCGTGTCATCGAGCCAATGCCGGTTTGATCTGGAGAATGACCCTCCTTTTGAGTGGCAACCTGCCGGAGCTCTTGCCACCCGCACGGATGAACGCCTCGTCAAACCTGGCTCGAATCACAGCTCAATCACAGAACCCTTCATCACATGAGTCACCGTGCGTCCGGTCGTCAGTTGCCCGAAGACTTGCCACCCGATCGGGTCCCGCCGGCCGCCGCTCCGGCCTTGACGCCGCTCGCCGCCGAGCCACCGGCCGGTTTGCCGCCGGACGGTGCCTCGAATGACTCCAACGCCTCAAGTACGTCCTGGACACGGGAGATCTCGGCCTGGATGTCCTCGCGCCTGCGCACCAGAACATCCAGTTCGCGCCGGCCCTCGGCGACCGTGCGCTCCGCCTCGGCCTTCGCCTCGTCCCGCAACTTCGTTGCCTCGCGGACCAATTCGGCCTTCTTCTGCTCGGCCTCCTTGAGCAGCTGCTCGGCCTTCTTGACCGCCGCGATCCGGACCTTGCCGGCCTCCGAACTCGCCTCGGAAACCATCGCCTTGGCCTTCGCCTCGGCCTCCGCCTGCTGCTCGGTGGCCGCCTTCATCAGCTTGTCGACGCGCTCGCCGGCCGTCTTCATCTGCTCGGCGGTCTCGCGGCGCGCACGCTCGTGCAGCTCCTCGATCTCGCCCTCCAGCCGGGTCCGCAGCTCCTCGGCCCGCTCCCTTATGGCGGTGGCGTCCCTGCGGGCACCGACCAGCAGCTCGTCGGCGTCCGTACGCGCCCTTTCCACCAGGGAGTTGCCCTCGACCCTGGACTCCGACACCAGCCGCTCGGCCTCCTTGCGGGCCGCCCCGACCATCGTGTCGGCCTGCTCCTCGGCCTGGGTGGCGGCCCGCAGCGCCTCCTCCTGGGCCTTCGCGACCAGCTGGTCGGCCTGCTCGGCGGCGTCGCCGCGCCGCTTCGACGCGGCCTGCCGCGCCTCGTCGAGCAGCCGGTCCGCCTCCGCACGCGCCTCGCTGCGCACCTGCTCGGCCGCCGCGTCCGCGTCCTCGCGGTGCCTGTCCGCCTCGGTACGGATCCGCTCGGCGGCCTGCTGGGCCGAGCCCACCGTCTCCGCCGCCTCCGCGCGCAACCGCTCGGCCTCGCCGGTGGCGTCCGAAACCAGCCGCTCCGCCTGCGTGGTGGCCTCGGCGACCAGCTTCTCCGCCTCGCCCGCCGCTTCCGTGATGAGCTTGTCGGCCTGCCCGGCGGCGTCGCTGCGCCTCTTGTCCGCGGCCTTGCGGGCCTCGTCGAGCACCTGCTCGCCCTCGGTACGGGCAGCCGCCCGCAGCCGCTCGGCCTCCGCCTCGCCCTCGTCCCGCACCTGCTGGGCCCCGGCCCGCAACCGCTCCGCGTCCTGCTCCGCCGACGTCAGGGTGGCGGCGGCCCGCGCGGTGATCCGCTCGGCCTCCTGCGCCGCCTCGTCCCGCGCCTGCGCGGCATCCCGGTCGGCCTTCGTGCGTACCTCGGCCGCCTCCGTCTGGATCCGCTCGGCCTCGGTACGGGCCTCGCCGATCAGCAGGTCCGCCTGGGCGGCCGCGTCGCCGCGGATGCGGTTGGCGTCCGCGCGGGCCTCGGCACGCGACTTCGCCGCCGCCTCCTCGGCCGCCGCGAGGGCGTCCGACGCCTCGGTACGCAGCTGCTGCGCACGCTCCTGCGAGTCGGTCCGCAGCCGCTCGGCCTCGGCGATGGCGTCGCCCACCGTGCGCTCGGCGAGCGCCTTGGCCGCGTCGGACTCCTCCTGCGACCTGCTGCGGATGCGGCTCGCGTCCTCGGCGGCCCGCTCCCGTTCGGCGTGCGCGTCCGCGCGGACCCGGTCCGCCTCCTCCTGCGCCTGGGTCGTGGTGCGCTCCGCCGCGTGCTCGGCGGCACTGCGCAGCCCGGCGATCTCCTCCTCGGCCTGCTCCTGGAGCCCGGCCACCGCGTCCCGCACCTGCTGGGCGGTCTGCTCGGCGGCCGACACCAGCTCGGTGGCCCGCCGGTCCGCGTCCTGAAGCAGCCGCTGCGCCTCGGCCTGTGCCTCCTCCACCCGCTTGCGGGCGGAAGCCAGCAGCTCCTCGCTCTGCTCGCGGGCCTGGGTGCGCTCGCGCTCGGCCTCGGCGCGGGCGCCCTCGAGCGTCTCCGCGGCCTCCCTGCGGCGTCGTACGGCCTCCTCCTGCGCGGCGGCCAGCGCCTCGGCGGCCTCGCCGGACACCCGCTCGGCGGCGGCAGCCGCCTCCGCGCGCACCCGGTCAGCGCTCTCCTGCGCCTCCGTCTTCAGCCGCTCGGCCTCGGCCGCAGCCTCGCTGCGCAGCCGCACCGCGGCCGCCTCGCCCTCGGCGCGGGAGCGCGAGGCGTCGGCGGCGGCCTCGTTGCGCAGCCGCTCGGCCTCCTGCTCGGCCTGCGCCTGGAGCGTGCGGACCCGCTCGGCGGCCTCCGCGCGCAGCCGGTCGCTCTCCTCGCCGGCCTCCCTGCGGATCCCCTCGGCCTCCGCGCGGGCGCCGATCAGCGCCTCCTCGGACGCCGTCACCCGCTGCTCGGCCTCGGCACGCAGTCGCGCCAGCTCCTCGGCGGCCTCGCCGCGGCGCGCCTCGATGCCGCGGTCGGCCTCCTCGCGCAGCGACCGTACGGACTCCTCGGCCTCCGCCTTCGCGTGCTCGGCCTGCTCCTCGGCCTCGGTGCGCAGCCGCTCGGCCTCGGCGCGGGTGCGCTCCAGCAGCTCCTCGGCCTGCTTGCGCAGGGAGTTCGCCCGCTCGGTGGCCTCGGAGCGGACCCGCTCGCCGTCGGCGCCCGCGGCTCCCCGCAGCTCCTCGGCGTCGGTACGGGCCTTGGTCAGCAGCTCCTCGGCGGTCCTGGCCGCCTCCTCGATCTGCTGGACGGCCTCCCGGCGCGCCTCGCCGCGGATCCGCTCGCCCTCGGCGACGGCCTCGGAACGCAGCTGCTCGGCCTCGCCGCGCAGCCTGCGGGCCTCCTCCTGGAGCTCGACCGTCCTGGCCCGGTACTCCTTGGTGTCGTCCTTGGCGGCGCCCTTGAGCTCGTCGGCCTGCTCGGCGGCGTCGCCGCGCAGCCGCTCGGCCTCCGCCTCCGCCTCGCGGCGGATCCGCTCGGCCTCCTCGGCGGCCTTGCGGGTGGTCTCCTGCGCGTTCTCGGACGCCTTGGTGAGGACTTCCTCGGCCGTACGGGCGGCCTTGGCGAGCTGGGCCGCGGAGTCCTCGGCGGCCGCGGTGCGGGCCTTGTCGGCGGCCTCGTTGACCAGCCGCTCGGCCTGGGCGCGGGCGTCCGCGAGGGCCTGCTCGGCCTCCGCCTTGAGTGCCTCGGAGTCCTTGGTGGCCTCGCCGACCAGACGGGCGATCTCGGACTTGGCGGTACGGGTGCGCTGCTCGTTGACGGACTCGGCGCCGGCCAGCTGCTTGGCGGCGGCTTCCTTCGCCTCGGAGAGGACCTTCTCCGCCTCCAGCCGGGCCTCGCGCAGGGCCGTCTCGGCCTCCTGCATCCGGGTCTCGGCGGTGCGGCTCAGCTCGGCGGCCTGCTTGCGGGCCTGCTCGGACTCGACGGTCGTGGTGGAGCGGAGCTGCTCGGCGTGGGTGGTGGCCTCCTGCGCCTGCGTCGACGCGGCGTTCAGCAGCCGCTCGGCGTCCTTGCGGGCCCGCAGCAGCGTCGCCTCCGCCTCCGCGCGGGCGGTCTCCGCGTCGGCGTTCAGCCGCTGACGGGCCTCCTCGGCGATCCGGGTCGCCTCGGCGCGGGCGGCGGACAGGGCCTGCTCGGCCTCGGCCCGCGACTCCTCCAGGAGCCTGCGGGCCTGCGCCTCGGTACGGGCGCGCAGCTGCTCGGCCCAGGCCACGTTCTCGTTGACGTGCGACTCGACGGTCTGCCGGCGCTCGGCGAGTTCCTGGTCCAGGCGCTGGCGGCGGGTGACCGCCTCCTGGTGCAACTCGGCCTGGAGCCGGGCCTGGTGCTCCGCGTGCTCCTGGAGGATGCGCTGCGTCTGGGCGCGGGCGTCCCGCAGCTCGCGCTCGGCGTCGGTGCGCAGCTGGTCGGCCTGCACCTGGGCGTTGCGGAGCAACTGCTCGGCCTGGTAACCGATGTCCGCCGCGTCGTAGGCAGGCCGGGACGCGAGGTTGCGGCGCGCCTCGTGGAGCTTGGCGCGCAACACCTCGACCTGGTAGCCGAGGTCCTCGGCATGCTGGACCGCCTTCTCCCGCTCGGTCTTCAGCCGGTCCATCTCGGCCTCGAACCGCGAGAGATGGTCGGATTCAGCCCGCTGAGGGCTCTCCTGGCGTTCGTAGCCCCGCACTGCGCGGTCCCATCCGTCCCCTGGTCGCAACTGTCTGTCGTGACTCCGTTTGTGGTGAGTCACCTCGTGAAGCCCCTGGGGCACTCACGCCGTGAACCCACCTGCCGTACGGCCCCACCCTGTCAGCGGGCGGGCCTCCGGGGAATGGTGTCAGATCAACTGCGGACCACAAGTCGCAGGCCCCGATACCGGCCCCGGCCCGGAACGGCCCACTCTACCGGCCGGGTCGGGCGGGGGACGGCGGTCCTCCTCAGTACTCGGTCCCCGCGGCCTCAGTGCTCCGCGTCGGTGCCGGCGGCCGGGAGGGCCGCGGTGACCAGTTCGGTCAGCACGCCGTGGCAGTCCTTGGGGTGCAGGAAGGTGATGCGCGAGCCCATCGAGCCGGTGCGCGGCTCGTCGTACAGCACTCGAACTCCCTTGCTGCGGATGTCGTTCGCGTCCCCGTCCACGTCCTCGGTGCCGAAGGCGATGTGGTGCACGCCCTCACCGTTCTTGGCCAGCCACTTGCCGACCGCGGAGTCGGGGCGGGTGGGCTCCAGGAGCTGGAGGTAGGAGGCGCCGCCGTCGGAGGTGCCGCTGATCCTGATCATGGCCTCGCGGACACCCTGCTCCTCGTTGATCTCGGAGTGGTGCACCTCGAAGCCGTACGTGGCCCGGTAGAACTCGACTGTCCTGTCGAGGTCGTGGCAGGCGATTCCGATGTGGTCGATTCGCGTCAGCATGGGTCCAGTGCAGCGCGGTTGGGGGTGGTTACGCAACGTGCGCGCGATCACACCGGATGCCCGGTGACGGGCGCCTTACGCGTCAGTACATTCAGGTAAACCCTCGTTCACTCCCAACCTCCCAAGGGGCCGTGCCTCATGCCTGGAACTCCCGGAACGAACACCTCCGTCATCGTGGCGGGCGCCCGTACTCCCATGGGCCGTCTGCTGGGATCCCTCAAGTCCTTCTCCGGAGCCGACCTCGGCGGCTTCGCGATCAAGGCGGCCGTCGAGCGTGCGGGCATCGGCGGCGACCAGGTCCAGTACGTGATCATGGGCCAGGTGCTGCAGGCCGGAGCGGGCCAGATCCCGGCCCGCCAGGCCGCCGTCAAGGCCGGCATCCCGATGAACGTCCCCGCCCTGACCGTCAACAAGGTCTGTCTCTCGGGTCTGGACGCCATCGCGCTGGCCGACCAGCTGATCCGCGCGGGCGAGTTCGACATCGTGGTGGCGGGCGGCCAGGAGTCCATGACCAACGCCCCGCACCTGCTGCCGAAGTCGCGCGAGGGCCACAAGTACGGCGCGATCGAGATGCTGGACTCGATGGCGTACGACGGTCTGACCGACTCCTTCGAGAACATCCCCATGGGCGAGTCGACCGAGAAGCACAACGGGCGCCTGGGCATCGAGCGCGGCCCGCAGGACGCCTTCGGCGCCCGGTCGCACCAGCTGGCCGCCGCCGCGCAGAAGAACGGCGTCTTCGCCGCCGAGATCACCCCGGTCGAGGTCCCGCAGCGCAAGGGCGACCCGGTGCTGGTCTCCACGGACGAGGGCATCCGCCCGGAGACCACCGTCGAGGGCCTGGCCAAGCTGCGCCCCGCCTTCGGCAAGGAGGGCACGATCACGGCCGGCACCGCTTCGCAGATCTCCGACGGCGCCGCCGCGGTCGTCGTCATGAGCAAGGCGAAGGCGCAGGAGCTCGGCCTGGAGTGGATCGCGGAGATCGGCGCCCACGGCAATGTGGCGGGCCCCGACAACTCGCTCCAGTCGCAGCCGTCCAACGCCATCGCGCACGCCCTGAAGAAGGAGGGCCTCGGCGTCGACGACCTCGACCTGGTCGAGATCAACGAGGCCTTCGCCGCCGTCGCCGTCCAGTCAATGAAGGACCTCGGCATCTCCCCGGAAAAGGTGAATGTCAACGGTGGTGCCATCGCCCTCGGCCACCCCATCGGCATGTCCGGCGCCCGCCTCGTGCTGCATCTGGCACTGGAGCTGAAGCGGCGCGGCGGCGGCGTCGGCGCCGCGGCCCTGTGCGGCGGCGGCGGTCAGGGCGACGCGCTGATCGTGCGGGTGCCCGGGAAGTAGCCGCCGGACGGCTGTGGGAGGTGCCCGCGTACGCCCACGTACGTACGCGGGGAAATGACGCGTTGACTGAGCGGAGCTAGTGATGCAGGACGTCCCCACGCTGGTCGAGCAGGCCCGGGAGGGCCGGCCCAGGGCCGTGGCCCGGCTGATCTCGCTGGTCGAGGGGGCGTCCCCGCAGCTCCGCGAGGTGATGGCGGCGCTGGCACCGCTGGCGGGCAACGCGTACGTGGTCGGGCTCACCGGCTCGCCGGGTGTCGGCAAGTCGACCTCGACGTCCGCGCTGGTGGCGTCGTACCGGCGGGCCGGGAAGCGGGTGGCGGTGCTCGCCGTCGACCCCTCCTCGCCCTTCTCCGGGGGCGCGCTCCTCGGGGACCGGATCCGGATGGCCGACCACGCGTCGGACCCCGGGGTCTACATCCGGTCCATGGCCACCCGGGGACACCTGGGCGGGCTGGCCTGGGCCGCACCGCAGGCGATCCGGGTGCTCGACGCGGCCGGATTCGACGTGGTGCTGGTCGAGACGGTGGGCGTCGGCCAGTCCGAGGTGGAGATCGCCTCGCAGGCCGATACGTCGATGGTGCTGCTGGCCCCCGGGATGGGCGACGGCATCCAGGCCGCCAAGGCCGGAATCCTGGAGATCGGCGATGTGTACGTGGTCAACAAGGCCGACCGGGACGGGGCGGACGCCACGGTCCGCGAGCTGAACCACATGCTCGGCCTCGGCGAGTCACGGGGGCCCGGCGACTGGCGCCCGCCGATCGTGAAGACGGTGGCGGCCCGGGGCGAGGGCATCGAGGAGGTCGTCGAGGCGCTGGAGAAGCACCGGGCCTGGATGGAGGAGCACGGCGTCCTGGCGGAGCGGCGGGCGGCCCGCGCGGCCCACGAGGTCGAGACCATCGCCGTCACCGCACTCCGCGAACGCATCGGCGACCTCCGCGGAGACCGCCGCCTCGGCGCCCTGGCGGAACGCATCGTGGCCGGTGAACTGGACCCGTACGCGGCGGCGGACGAACTGGTGGCGGGAGTCACGGAGGGCTGAGGGCCGCGGGGCGGCCGGGCCGGCGAGGTGGCGGGAGGTCCCTGCCCGCCCGCCCGGGCCGCTGCCGTCGGCCTGCGAGGGCGTGCGGGGCGGCCCGACGCCGTGAGGGCCGCTTACGAGGCGCTGCCCGCCGTGCTTGCCTTCGTACGCCGCACGCGCGGTGTTATGCCCCGTGCAGCGGCGCGCCCGGCGGCCTTGCGGCCCCGGGGCCGTCGGCCGGTTTCCTAGTGACCGGCCCCGTCGGCGTCCGCGGTGTCGTCCTTGTCGTCGCCGGGCCGGCCTGCGGAGTCCTGGTCACCCGAGGCCTTGTCGTCGGTGTCCTGGGTGCCCGCATCCGCCTCATCGGCGTCCTGCGAGCCCGAGGCCTTGTCATCGGCGTCCCGGGCGTCCGCGTCCTGGTCCTTCACGACCGCCGCCGCGCCCGTCTTCGCGTCCACGGTCACGTCCTGGTGCGTGCCGTTCTGCCCGCGTACCTCGATCTCCCAGTGGCCCTGCTCCAGGTCCGCCTCGGTCACCTGGCCCGGAGCGGTCTTCAGGGCGGCCGTCATGGCCTGCTGGACGGTGACCGGAGCGCTCTGCGGGGCACGGTCGGCGCGGTCGTCCGCGTCCTCGTCGAGGTGCTTGTTCACGACCTTGGTGCCCGCTGCGTCCACCGTCACGTCGTGCCACTTGCCGTCCTTGCCGAACACGTCGAGGTCCCACTCCCCGCCGTCGTCCTCCAGATCCACACCGGTCACGGTGCCGGGGACGGCGGAGACGGCGGTGGCGACCGCCTTGGCCGCGTTGCCGTTGGCGTGTCCGGTACCGGCGCCCTTGGCGTCACCTGCGGCGGACGTCGCGGTCGCCGGGGAGTCGCCGTCGGGCGCGCTCAGCGCCGTCGCCGTGCCCGTTCCTGCCAGTACCACTGCGGCCGCGGCGGCGATGACGTACTTGCGCTTCAGCATGGGGTGTTCCTCCGTCGGGATTCAGGGGCTTCGCTTGTGTCCCCCAACCTGGACCGGACAGGCTGAACGTCACCTGAAGTCACCTGAAGCGCCCTTCAGCTTCCGCCTGCGACCCTGGTCCCCATGCGCCTGTTGATCGTGGAGGACGAGAAGCGGCTCGCGGTGTCCTTGGCCAAGGGACTCACCGCCGAGGGCTTCGCCGTGGATGTCGTGCACGACGGGCTCGAGGGGCTGCACCTGGCCGGCGAGCAGCCGTACGACCTGGTCGTCCTCGACATCATGCTGCCCGGCATGAACGGCTACCGGGTCTGCGCCACCCTGCGCGCCGCCGGGAACGACGTACCGATCCTGATGCTCACCGCCAAGGACGGCGAGTACGACGAGGCCGAGGGGCTCGACACCGGGGCCGACGACTACCTCACCAAGCCCTTCTCGTACGTCGTCCTGCTCGCCCGCATCCGCGCCCTGCTGCGCCGCAGGGGCGCCGGGCCGTCCTCCCCGCTGCTCACCGTCGGCGCGCTCACCCTGGACACGGCGGCCCGGCGGGTGCACCGCGGCGGGACCGAGGTGACCCTCACCGCGAAGGAGTTCGCGGTGCTGGAGCAGCTCGCACTGCGCCCGGGTGCCGTCGTCAGCAAGACCGAGATGCTGGAACACGTCTGGGACTTCGCCTACGAGGGCGATCCCAACATCGTCGAGGTGTACATCTCCACGCTGCGCCGCAAGCTGGGCGCCGCCCGCATCCAGACCGTGCGCGGCGCCGGGTACCGGCTGGTCGCGGTGGACGGCGAGGGGGCGTGATGCGTTCGGTACGGGCCAGGGCGGCGCTCGGCGCCACCGCGGTCGTCGCCGTGGCTCTGATCGGGGCCGGCCTCGCGGTGCTGCTGGTGCTGGTCGCCAAGCTGACCGACCAGACCGACCTCCAGGCCGAGGTGGCCGCCCAGGAGGTCGCCTCGCAGGTGGCGCTGGGCGTGGCGTACGACCGGCTGGAGATGCCGGACAAGGACGAGAACCCCGTCCAGGTCGTCACCGAGGACGGGCGGGTGGTGGCCGTCAGCGAGAAGCTGGAGGCGATCTCCGGCACGGGCAGCAGCCAGGTCCGGCCGGTCGCTCCCGGAGCCGCCCCGGCCGACGGCGACGGCGACGGCCAGGACGGCGGCGACGGGCGGCGCGACACGGGCCGCGGCGAGGTCTCCCGCGACGAACCCCGCTTCACCTCCGGGGCCGCCACCGTGGACGGCGACAGCGCCGACTACCGGTTCGCCGCCGTCGAGGCCACCACCGGAGCGGGAGCCACCGTCACCGTTCACGCGGGCGCACCGCTCGCCGCCGAGCAGGACGCCGTCGGCACGGTCAGGTCCGCGATGCTGGTGGGGCTGCCGGTGCTGCTGGTGATCGTGGCCGGAGTCACCTGGCTGGTCACCCGGCGGGCCCTGCGCCCCGTCGAGGGCATCCGGCGCGAGATGGCGGCCATCACCGCGTCCGAGGACCTGACCCGGCGGGTGCCGGTGCCCGGCACCCGGGACGAGGTGGACCGGCTCGCCGTCACCACCAACGAGACCCTGGCCGCCCTGGAGTCCTCCGTGGAGCGCCAGCGCCGCTTCGTCGCCGATGCCTCGCACGAACTGCGCAGCCCCATCGCCTCGCTCCGCACCCAGCTCGAAGTGGCTTCCGCACACCCGGAGTTGCTCGACCTGGAGGGGGCCGTCGAGGACACCGTACGGCTCCAGGACCTGGCGGCGGACCTGCTGCTGCTTGCCAGGCTCGACGCGGGGGAGCGGCCCGGGGCGGCGCGGGTCGACCTGTCCGCGCTCGTACGGGCGCAGGTCGCGCAGCGCGAGGGGCAGGGCGGGCATCCGGTGGCGGTGCGGGCGCCGGACGGGGTGGAAGTGGCCGGATCGCGCGGTCAGCTGGCGCGGGCGCTCGGCAATCTGCTCGACAACGCGCAGCGGCACGCGGAGAGTTCCGTCGAGGTGGCCCTGAGCGGTGCGGACGGCCGGGCGGTGCTGACGGTCGCGGACGACGGGGGCGGGGTGCCGGAGGCGGAGCGGGAGCGGATCTTCGAGCGGTTCGTACGCCTCGACGACGCGCGCAGCCGGGACGACGGCGGGGCCGGGCTGGGCCTGGCCATCGCCCGGGACGTGGCCGAGCGGCACGGCGGGTCGCTGACGGTGGGCAGGGCGCCGGGCGGGGGTGCGCTCTTCACGCTCGTACTGCCACAGCGGTAAGGGGCGCTGAGCAGCGGAAGCAGCTGTAACCGGTCCGTACCGGTCCGTACCGGTCCGTACCGGTCCGTACCGCCCCGGCCCGCCCCGCCCCGCCTCAGATCCTGCCGCGCTTGCCGCGCAGCTCCTGCGTCATCGGGGTCAGCGCGTCGCGCAGCTGGAGCAGGTCCTCCGTCGACATGGTGTCGAGGAAGTGGCGGCGGACCGATGCCACGTGGTGCGGGGCGACCCGCTGCATCATCTTGTCGCCCTCCTCGGTGAGGACCGCGTACAGGCCGCGCCGGTCGGACTCGCAGTTCTCGCGGCGGACCAGGCCCGCCTTCTCCATGCGGGTGATCTGGTGCGAGAGGCGGCTCTTCGACTGGAGAGTGGCCGTGGCCAGATCGCTCATCCGCAGCCGCTTGTCGGCGGACTCGGAGAGGTTGACCAGGATCTCGTAGTCGTTGTTGGTCAGGCCGAAGGGCTGGAGGTCCTTCTCCAGCTGGTGCATCAGCAGCTTGCTGGATTCCAGATAGGTGCGCCAGGCGCACTGCTCGTCGTCGCTGAGCCAGCGGGTGGCGGCAGTGTCGTGGGATGAGGGGCCGCTGTCCATGGAAGGCATGTCGGCATTCTACCCAAGAAGTTGAATGCTGGACAAAAATGGCCGATGTTCGCGGGTGTGACGCCCGGCATCCGCCAGCGCGTCACACTCCGCAGACTACCCCTTACAGACCGAAGCGGCGCTGGAGGTCCCCGAGTTGGCCGGGAAGGCGCGGTGCGGAGCCGCCCTGCCCCGGTGCGTGGCCGCCGCCGGGCACTCCGGCATTCTGCCCCGCCGCACCGCCGACCGCCCCCACCGCCTGCTCGGCCATCAGCTGCTCGGTGGACTGGAGCAGGACCGTACCCGCCCCGACGAACTCGAACTGGTGCTCCTCGCCGGACGCCCCGCCGACGCCGGTCATCGCGCGCAGGCCGCCCATGACGCCGGTCATGTAGCCGTGGTCGTAGTGGTGGCAGGGGGAGGGGCAGTCGGCCCAGCCGACCAGCGCCTGCGGGTCCACGCGGATCGGCGGCTCCATGAAGACGACGGGACCGTTGGAGGCCGCGACGAACTTGCCCGTACCGATCAGGGTGAGGAAGCCGGGCACGATCGACTGCTTGAGCGCCAGCGTCGGCTGGTACGCGAGGAGGTTTCCGGCCCTGATGGTCAGATTGCCCTCCTCCAGGTCGAAGGAGTTCACGTCGAAGGCGCGGTCGGCCAGCAGCATCTTGCCGCTGCCCTCGGCCACCACCCAGTCACTGGCGTGCAGCGGGGAGTGGAAGGAGGTCCGCAGCAGCCGGTCGAAGCGGCCGTGGCCGATGCTGTTGAACTCGATCTGCCCGTAGTAGGCGATCATCTTGCCCTTCTGCAGGAACCACTGGCTCCCCTTGAGCTCCACGCAGAAGGTGTAGGCGTTGACGTTGTCGTCGGACGGCAGCGAGTGCGGGTCGAAGACCGCGGGGCCACCGGACACAGGGGTGCTCACAGCTTCTCCTCCGAGGCCTGGACGTACACCGCGCCGTTGCCGGAGAGTTCCAGCTGGAACGCCTCGCCGGAGCCGCGGCCCACCATGTCGCGCCAGCCGAGCGCGGTGGAGAGTTTGTTGCGTACGTCGCCGTGGTGGGCGACATAGGCCTGCGGGTCGACGTGCACCGGGCGCTGCGGGGTGATCGGCAGCTCGATCACGCCGCCGTGCGCCATCACCGCGACCGAGCCGTGGCCCTTGAGGGTCGTGGTGAACAGGCCCTGGCCGGAGACCTGGCCGCGCACCATGCCCATCACACCGCCCTGCGAGCCCATGAACATGGTGCCCTGGGTGAGGGTGCCGTCGAAGGCCAGCAGCCGGTCGGCCTCGACGTAGAGGGTGTCGCCGGCCAGGGCGATCACCTGGATGTGGTGGCCGCCGTGGCCGAACATCACGGTTCCGCTGCCCTCGACGGTCATCAGCGGGGTCTGCTCGTTCGCCACCCGGCGCCCGATCATCGACATGACGCCGCCCTGGCCGCCGGTGAGGCTCGGGGTGAAGGAGACCTCGCCCTTGTACGCGAGCATCGCGCCGCGCTGGCTGAACATCTTCTGGCCGGGAGCGATCTGCGCCTCGACCATCCTCGGATTGATCTCGCGGAACGGCATCAGACGTCGCCCCCGACGGTGTTGCGCTCGCTGGGCTGGACGTACACCAGGCCCTCGCCCTCGAAGCGGATCTGGAAGGCCTCGCCGGAACCCTCGCCGATGAGCGTCCGGAAGTTGACGCCGGACTGGAAGGACTGGCGGAGGTTGCCGGTGTGCGCGACGTACGCGCCGGGGTCGACCTGGAGCGGGTACTGCGCGCTGACCCGCAGGGCGACGGCCTGTCCGTCGGAGGTGATGGCCGCCTGGCCGTGCCCCTCCACGGTGGTGGTGAACAGGCCGTTGCCGCTCGCGCCACCGCGCAGCCCGGTGAACGTGGTGCCGGTGCGCAGGCCCGCGTCGGTGCACAGCAGATTGCTGGACTCGACGTAGAGCTTGTCACCGGTGAGGTTCACCAGGTTGATCTCGCTGGCGCGGTCGGCGAAGTAGCACGTGCCGTGCCCCTTCGCCTCCATCACCGTCATCTGTTCGCCGGTGAGACGGCGGGTCACCATGCCGCGCACGCCTTCACCGCCGCCGGACATCTTCTTGAAGGCGATCTGGCCGTCGTACGCCACCATGGAGCCGTTTTTCGCCTTGACGGCGTCCCCGGTCATGTCGACGGCGAGCACCTTGCTGCCTTGGAGTCGGAACTGAGCCACATGGTCGACGGTATCGGGCGCGTGCCCTCCCGGCCAGGGCCTTCCGGCGGAGGTCACCCCTGAGCGGACCCCGAGGCGGCGGAGCGCACCACCCCTGAGCGGACCCTGAGCCAAGGGCAGGCAAAGCCGGATGCCACAATGGGCCGAGCTTGTGCGCGCGTTCACAAGATCAGCCGTGCTTTGCCCCGCAGACCCGCAGACGACCCCGCAGACGACCCGCGGACCGGCGGACCGCAGCCCCGCGGACCCCGCAGATCCGCAGACCCGAAGGTGCCTCCCCGTGGACATCAAGACCGCCGCCGCCATTCACCGGCTCCGCCTCGTCTCCATCCCGGAGGCGATCTCCTTCCCGCTGCTGCTGATCTTCGGGTCGCTGCTCAGCCGTATTTCCGACATCGACCTGGTGATGCCGCTGGGCATCCTGCACGCGGTGCTGTTCCTGCTGTACCTGGTGATGCTGGCCGACGTGTGGGTCAAGGCGAAGTGGTCGCTCGGGCGGGTCGCGTTCTTCGCGGTGCTCGCGGTGGTGCCGTTCGGCGGTCTGTACGGCGACAAGAAGCTCAAGCGCGAGGAGCAGGACGGCGTGATCGCCGCCCGCGCCCGCAAGGAGAGCGGGGCGCTCGCATGATCGTCGCCTTCTCCGTCACCCCGCTGGGCGTGGGTGAGGACGTCGGGGAGTACGTCGCCGACGCTGTGCGCGTGGTCCGCGAGTCCGGTCTGCCGAACCGCACCGACGCGATGTTCACCTCCATCGAGGGCGAGTGGGACGAGGTGATGGCGGTCGTGAAGCGGGCCGTCGCCGCGGTCGAGGCGCGGGCACCGCGCGTCTCCGTCGTCCTGAAGGCCGACATCCGGCCGGGCGTCAGTGACGCTCTGACCTCCAAGGTCGACACGGTGGAGCGCCACCTGTCCGCCTGATCCATTGCCCGAAGCCCGCTGAAACCCCTGGTCCCGAGGACCAGGGGTTTTTTGCCGCCCTCGGTTTGAGCGAGTGCTCAAACACCTCTTGAGCAGTCGCTCAAAAGGGCGTACCTTGCATTTTGAGCGACTGCTCAAATTCTGAATCCGGAAGGCGCAGGGGCCTGCCCATGAAGCAGCTGTACGTCGAGGCGCTGATCCGCGCCGACCAGGACGCCCTCTGGGAACGCACCCAGGAGCCGGACATGCACCGGCGCTGGGACCTCCGCTTCACCGAGATCGACTACCTGCCGCCCGTCGAGGGGCAGCCGCAGCGCTTCCGGTACGCGACCCGGGTGCTGCCCTGGCTGACCGTGGCCGGCACCGGCATCGCCGCGGGGGAGCGGCACCGCCCCGACGGCACCCGCACCTCCGCGCTGCGGTTCTCCTCCCCGCACCCGCTCTCGCTGCTCGCCGAGGGCAGCGGCTACTGGCGCTACGTACCGACCGGGGACGGCGTCCGGTTCCTCACCGGCTACGACTACCGGCCGCGCTGGGGTGCGGCGGGCGCCGTCGCGGACCGGCTGCTGTTCCGGCCGCTGATGGGCTGGGCCACCGCGTGGTCCTTCGACCGGCTGAGGCTGTGGCTGGAGCGCGGCACCCCGCCGGCCCGCTCCCTGCTGCACGCGCTGGCCGAACTGGCCGGCCGGGGGGCCGCCGTGGTGCTCGCCCTGGTGCTCGCGGGCAGCGCCCCGGTGGCCGGCGCCGTGCTGCTCGCGGCGGCGCTCTTCCTGCCGCCCCTGCCCGGGACCCCCGCCGCCCGCCGCTGCCTGCGCCGCCCACCCGTACCCGTACGTGCGCCGTCCCTGCTCACCGCACTCACCCACCAGGAGCCGCACACGTACGCCCCCGCACCGGTCGAGGAGCCCCCCGCATGAGCACACCGGCCCCCCGCCCCCGCACCGGCCAAGGAGCCCCCCGCATGAGCACATCCGCCCCCGCATCGATCTTCCGCACCGCCATGGGCGACGAGGTCTTCGGCCGGCTGCACCCCCAGCTCCAGCGGCGCTTCTCCGTCGGGCTCGGCAGCGGCGAGGCGTGCACCGGGCGCGGCGTCATGGAGCAGATATGGCACGGCGGCAGATGGGTGCGCCCCTTCCTCGCACTCGGCGCGACCCGCAACATCCTGCTGCCGCGCGAGGGCCGCCGGATCCCGTTCGTCATCGAGAACGTGCCCTACCTGGACAGCTGGGGGCGCGAGACGGTCACCTTCGTCCGCACCTTCGACTTCCCCGACGGACCCCGCCGCTTCGACGCCACGATGGTGCACAGCCCGGAGCGGAACTGCGTCCTGGACTACCTCGGCACCCATCAGCACCTCGCCAGCGACCTGCACTTCTCCGCCGACCCGGCGGGCGGCCTGGTGATCCGCTCCGGCGAGCACCGCTTCCGCGAAGGCCGGCTCGACGTCCGGGTGCCGGACCTGATCGGCGGCGACGCGGAGGTCCGTGAGAGCTTCGACGAGCGGTCCGGGTGCTTCCGGATCCGTGTCAGGGTGACCAGCAGGCGGTTCGGCCCGCTGTTCGGGTACGAAGGGTCCTTCCGGGCCGAGTACCGGGACGTGCGGGGCCGCGAGCCGCGCCCGGGGCTGCGGCCGATCGATGAGGAAGCGCGCGCATGAGTTCGGCGGACACCAAGGAGAAGCTGCTGGCGGGGGCGTTGCGCACGCTCACCGAGCAGGGCATCGCGAAGACCTCCGCCCGCTCCGTCGCCGCCACCGCCGGAGTCAATCAGGCACTCGTCTTCTACCACTTCGGCTCGGTCGACGAGCTCCTCGCCGCCGCCTGCCGGTACGGCGCCGAACAGCGCGTCGCCCACTACCGCCCCCGCCTCGCCCAGGTCACCACCCTCGCCGAGCTGCTCGCCCTCGGGCGGACCCTGCACGCGGAGGAGAAGGCAGGCGGCCACGTCGCCTTCCTCGGCCAGCTGCTGGCCGGCGCGCAGACCCATCCTGCTCTCGCCCCGGCCACCGCCGCCGGGCTCGACCTCTGGATCGAGGAGATCGAGCAGGTGCTCGTCCGGGTGCTGGCCCTCAGCCCGGTCGGCGAGTTCACCGACCCGGCCGGGCTCGCCCGCGCGGTGGCCGCCGCCTTCGTCGGCCTGGAGCTGTACGAGGGCGTGGACGCGCGGGGTGCCGAGGCCGCGCTGGGCGCGCTGGAGCAACTGGCCGCACTGGTCGGCGTACTCGACGAACTCGGGCCCGTCGCCCAGCGCGCGGTCCGCCACCAGCTCCGCCGCAGGACACAGCGGAGCTGACGCGGGCGTCCCGTAACCCTTCTGCGCTCTCGGAGTCGACACGCCCCGAAATCTGATCTTTGGTTGGTTTTGTGAGGTATGCGCCTCGCGCGATCAGCTGGGAGGCAGAGTGTTGCCGGAGGGCTACGACTACGAGAAGCACAGCCGCCTCGCCGGGCCGTTGACGGACCCGGGGGACGGCCCCTACACGGTCCAGTACACGAGCCTGCTCTCGAAGGAGCCCCACCGAATACGAGCCGTTCTTCTGATGACGCTCGCGCCCGTGCTCTCCGCGGTGCTGCTCGCCTATCTGGTGTGGCCCACGCACTGGACCGAGCGGGAGAACGCCGATCCGTGGCTGGTCCGCGCGGACCACGTCATGCTCGGTTCGATCGCCTTCATCATGTTCTTCATGCTGGTCAACGTGGCGTCGATCGCGCACGCCACGCTGGTCGCCCGCGACCCGGTACCGGTGACCGCGCAGAAGGGGACGCGGGTCGCGTTCCTGACGACGTACGTCCCGGGCAAGGAGCCCCTCGCGATGGTCCGCGCGACCCTCGAAGGCGCCGTCAAGGTGCGCCATTGCGGGAAGCTGGACGTGTGGTTGCTCGACGAGGGCGACGACGAGGCCGCCAGGGCGCTCTGCGAGGAGCTGGGCGTACGGCACTTCACCCGCAAGGGCATCCCCGACTGGAACCAGGACAAGGGACCGCACCGCGCGAAGACCAAGCACGGCAACTACAACGCCTGGCTGGCCATGCACGGCGGCTCCTACGACTTCTTCGCCTCCGTCGACACCGACCACATCCCGCTGCCCAACTACCTGGAGCGGATGCTCGGCTACTTCCGCGACCCCGACATCGCCTTCGTCGTGGGCCCGCAGGTGTACGGCAACTACACCGCGGCCGTCACCAAGGCCGCCGAGTCGCAGCAGTACCTCTTCCACGCCCTCATCCAGCGGGCCGGCAACCGCTACCGGGCACCCATGTTCGTCGGCACCAACAACGCCGTGCGGGTCAGCGCGCTCACCCAGGTCGGTGGTCTGTACGACTCGATCACCGAGGACATGGCCACCGGCTTCGAACTGCACCGCCGCAGGAACCCGCGCACCAACCACTTCTGGCGCTCGGTCTACACCCCCGACGTGCTCGCGGTCGGCGAGGGCCCGGCTTCCTGGACGGACTTCTTCACCCAGCAGATGCGCTGGTCCAGGGGCACGTACGAGACGGTCTTCAAGCAGTTCTGGAAGGCACCCTTCCGGATCCCGCCGGGCCGGCTCCTCAACTACGGCCTGATGCTCGTGTACTACCCCATGACGGCCCTGAACTGGCTGCTGGGCATCCTGAGCTGCGTGCTGTTCCTGTGGTTCGGGGCGTCGGGCACCCAGGTCTCCACCTCCGTCTGGCTGATGCTCTACAGCGACGCCGTCGCCCTCCAGATCTGCCTCTATTTGTGGAACCGGCGCCACAACGTCTCCCCGCACGAACCCGAGGGCTCCGGCGGACTGGCCGGCATGGCGATGTCCGCGATCTGCGCGCCCATCTACCTGAAGTCGCTGGGCGCGGCCGTGCTCGGCAGACGCGGCCGGTTCGTCGTCACCCCCAAGGGCGGCGAGGCCAGCCCCGACCGGCTGCTCACCTTCCGGATCCACTTCTTCTGGGCCGCGGTGCTGATCGCCTCGCTGTGGGCGTCGGTGCACTACGGGCACACCCACGCCGCGATGCGCACCTGGGCCGTACTGGCCCTGGTCATTACGCTCGCACCGGTGACGGTCTGGATCTGGAGCCGGTACGCCGAGCGCCGCGCCGCTGCCCCGGCCGTACAGCCCGCCCGCCCGCACGCCGACCCGGCACCGACGCCGGCACCGACGCCGAAACCGAAACCGGAGCCGACCGCCGGCACGGCTCCTGCCGCCGCCACCGCGAGCGCCACCACCACCGGAGGGAAGTGACATGGGCTTCCGCCCGACCAGCAGGCCGAAGAGGCCCGAGCCCGGCCCGCCGGAGCGGTCCGACGGCGCGGACAAGGCCGCCGCACCGCCCAGGAAGCTGAGGAACGTCCTGCTCGGCGGCGGCGCCGTCGTCCTCCTCGTCGGCCTCAACGCGCCCGCCGCGCTGGACTTCGCGCAGGACAAGTACCACGCGTACAAGATCGCCCAGCCCGGCTACAAGGCCGAGTTCGGCTCCTGGGCGATGCTGGACGTCCCCGGCGAGTACCGGCTCAACGCGATCCACGCGGCCCTGCTGCACACCGGCAAGGTGCTGCTCATCGCGGGCTCGGGCAACGACCAGAAGAAGTTCGACTCGGGCACCTTCGACACCGTCCTGTGGGACCCGAAGAAGAACACCTTCAAGAAGATCCCCACTCCCGAGGACTTCTTCTGCGCCGGACACGCCCAGCTCCCCGACGGGCAGCTCCTGGTGGCCGGCGGCACCGCCCGTTACGAGGTCCTCGACGACAAGGTCACCCGGGCCGGCGGCGGCATGCGCGTGAAGAACGAGTCGCCCGACAAGCCCATCACCCTCAAGAAGGGCACCCGCTTCCGGTCCCCCTCCGGGGTCGAGTACGTGTCGAAGTTCGACGTCACCGTGCCCAAGGCCAAGCGCGACTTCAAGATCGGCTACTTCGCGTCGGGTCAGATGAAGCCCTGGGAGACCAAGGTGAGCGCCGCCGAGGCACGGGTCTTCGTCGAGGCGGTCAAGGAGGGCGCGGGCGCGCTCACCACCCAGGCCGCGCAGTACGAGATCGTCGGCCTGCCGGAGAAGGACGCGGACAACGTCTACGGCCTCGCCCAGCGGATCACCACCGAGAAGCAGGACTTCCAGGGCATCAAGGCGGCCTACGAGTTCGACCCCCGGGCGGAGAAGTACGTCCCCGTCCAGCCGATGAAGGACGCCCGCTGGTACCCGACCCTGACCACCCTGGAGGACGGCCGGGTGCTCGCCGCCTCCGGGCTCAACGACGTCGGCGACGTCGTCCCCGGCGACAACGAGATCTACGACCCCAAGACCAAGAAGTGGGGCAAGGGCCCCTTCCACTACTTCCCGACCTACCCCGCGCTCTTCCTCACCAAGGGCGGCAAGCTCTTCTACTCCGGCTCCAACGCGGGCTACGGCCCCGCCGAGAAGGGCCGCGAGCCGGGCATCTGGGACGTGAAGACCAACAAGTTCACCCAGGTCGGCGGCCTCACCGACAAGGACCAGCTGGAGACCTCGGCCTCCGTGCTCCTGCCGCCCGCGCAGGACCAGAAGGTGATGGTCCTCGGCGGTGGCGGCGTCGGAGAGTCCGAGAAGGCCACCCCCCGCACCGCGATCGCCGACCTGAAGGCCGACAACCCCGCCTTCCGGACCGGCCCGCAGCTCGCCCGGGGCACCCGCTACCTCTCCAGCGTCCTCATGCCCGACGACTCCGTCTTCACCACCGGCGGCTCCGGGGACTACCGGGGCCGCAGCGCCAGCGACATCCTGACCGCGCAGTTCTACGACCCGAGGGCCAACGCCTTCCGCGACGCCGCCGAGCCGACCGTGGGCCGCAACTACCACTCCGAGGCCCTGCTGCTGCCCGACGGCCGCGTCGCCACCTTCGGCTCCGACCCGCTCTACGGCGACAAGGACAACACCAAACTGGGCACCTTCGAGCAGCGGGTGGAGATCTTCACCCCGCCCTACCTGCACAAGGGCGGCAAGCGCCCCGTCCTGGAAAGCGGCCCGGCCGCCTTCGCCGGCGGCAAGGCGGTCTTCCGGACCAAGGACGCCGGCCGGATCGTCAAGGCGCGGCTGATGCGGCCGAGCGCGGTCACCCACACCACGGACGTCGAACAGCGCTCGATCGAACTGGGCCTGAAGAAGGACGCGAACGGCGTCACCCTGACCGTGCCGCAGGACCGGACGCTGGTGCCGCACGGCTGGTACATGCTCTTCGTCACGGACAAGGACGGCGTGCCGTCCGAGGCGAAGTGGATCCGGGTCGGCTGAATCCGGCCGATGCGCCCAAGGGGCGAAGTGGCTCCGGATCAGCGCGACTTGCGGGCCAGCCCCAGCGCGTAGTCCGGCCACCAGGTCCCGGCCGGGGGGCCGCCCCGGCACTCGCCGTCCGAGTCGCCGGGCCGCTTGATCCACAGGTACGCGTCGAGCAGCGGGTCCCCGGTCCTGTCGGTGGGCGGGGTGCCCAGCGCCCGGCCGGTCGGATTGCACCAGGCGTCGCCGCGGGACCCGGGCAGCGGGCCCGCGCCGTTCCTGCTGGAGTCGATGACGAAGTGGGCGCCGCCCAGCAGCCCGGCCAGCTGGGCGCCGTACTCCTTGACCTGCTTGTCGCGCTGGAAGTTCGAGACGTTCAGTGAGAACCCGTCGGCCTTGCCGATCCCGGCGCGCTTCAGCGGATCCACCAGCTTGCCCGGATCGTCGATCCAGGCCGGATTCCCGGCGTCCAGGTACACCTTGGTGCGCGGCTGCCGCTTGAGCCGGTCGATGGCCCCGGTGAGCAGGGCGTTGCGCTCGCCGTGCGCCTCGGCGGGGGTGCAGCCGTCGACGATGTGCGGTACGGCGTCGGGCTCCAGTACGACGGTGGCGGACGCGTCGCCGATGGAGCGGGCGAAGGAGTCGATCCAGGTGCGGTAGGCGTTCGCGTCGGCGGCGCCGCCCGCGCTGTGCTGGCCGCAGTCGCGGTGCGGGATGTTGTAGGCGACCAGAACCGCGGTCCTGCCCTCCTTGGCGGCGCCCGTGGTGACCCGGCGGACGTCCGGGGCCGGGTCGTCCCCGGCGGGCCAGTTGGCGACCGGCCGCTCGGAGATCTTCCTGATCTGGTTCGCGTCGTCGGTACGCCCCTGCGCGGTCCACTCCGCCACCTGCTTCGCGGCGCTGGACTCGGGGTCCACCCAGAAGGGGGAGGCCTGGACGGGCGGCCCCGACGGCGCCCCCGAGGGCTGCCGGGGCTGCGGCTGCTCCTCGGCGGGACCGGGCGAGCCGCAGCCCACCGCCGCGGTCAGCAGGGCGGCGAGTGCGAGGCCGGTCGACGTACGCGTACGGAAGATCCTTCGGCCGGACATCCAGCCCCCTCGGGACGACTGCTGACTGGCGGATACGAACGCCCAATCCTGGCATGTCGGACATCTGATGCGGTGTTACGACCCGGGAGTGCGCGAGGCCATGTGCCGGTGGCGAGGGTGATGCCGAGGGTCACGTGCCGGTGGTGAGGGTGATGCCGAGGGTCACGTGCCCGTGGCGAGAGCGATGCCGAGCGGCGTGCGTTCGTACAGCACCTGATGGCCGTAACGGCGGGACACCAGGAGGCCGGCGTCGCGCAGGGTGGTGAGGTGGGCGGAGACGGAGGACGGGGCGAGGCCCAGGCGCAGGGCGAGGGCGGAGGTGGAGGAGGGTTCGCCGAGTGCGCACAGGACGTCGGCGCGGGCCCGGCCCAGGAGGCGGGCGAGGGCGTCGGGGGTGCCGATGGCCGCCTGCTCGCTCCACAGGGCGCCGATGCCCCGGGCCGGGTAGACGAGCGCGGGCTGCCAGGGCCCGTCGAACCCGGTCGCCAGATCCGGCCAGCAGAACAGGCTCGGCATCAGCACCAGCCCCCGGCCGTCCAGCTGCTGGCGTTCCTCCCACCCCGACCGGGTGGTGAGGGTGAGGGTGGGCGGCGCCCAGGCCAGCCGGGGGTGCAGCTCAGAGAACAGGGCCTGAAGCCCGCCCTGGGCGAGGCGCCGGGAGTGGAAGAGGATGTCCGCCTCGAAGAGGTCGCGCAGCCGTGGCCAGTCGGGTTCCACCAGCGCCCGCCAGGCGGCCTCCAGCAGGCCGGTCAGCTCCGCCAGAGCAGCCACGGGGTCGGCGAGCAGCGCCCGGCCCGTCCCCGAGTCCGCCGCCCCGGGCGTGCAGTCCAGCGCCCGGACGATCTCCGCGTGCACCACGGCCGGATCGGTGCGGCGGGCGGCGGCGATCTCCTGCGCGAAGGAGGCACCGGACCCGGCGGGCGGCGGCCCGAAGAAGCCGGGGGTGAAGCCGCGCTCGGGCATCAGCAGCCAGAGCGGCCGCAGATCGAGCGCCTGCGCGGCGGAACGGACGCGCCGCAGCCAGGGAAGGTGGTGCCCGTGCCGCGCGGGCCGCGCGAGGGTCCGCACGGCCTCCTGGGTCTCCCAGAGCGGGGAGGCGGCGAAGCGGCAGCGGGTGAGGGAGCTCTGATGAAAATCGAGGTGGTAGGCCAAGGGGGCTTCTCCTGGGGCGGACGGTTCCGTGGGCGGGGACGGCGGCACGGTGGAAGAGCGGGGACGGCGGCACGGTGGCTCAGGGGGCCGACCGCGCCCCCATCCCGGTGCCTTGGGGCCCCGGGGTCCCGGCGGCCCGGCGTCCGGCGTCCCGGGGTCCCGAGTTCCCGGGTCCCGAGTTCCCGGGGTCCCAGCGTCCGGGGTCCCGGCGTCCCGGCGTCCCGGCGTCCCGGCGTCCCGGGGTCCCGGGGTCCCGGGGTCCCGGGGTCCCGCCCAGGATTCGGACCAGGATTCGGCCCACGCCGAAAGAGTACCGACACGAAACGGCCGCTGACACGCTCGCCGACATGTCCGTACCCACCTCTCCGGTGTCCCCGGAGCCGCTCGCCGAGTCCGCTTCCTGGGGCTATCCCGCGCTCTTCGGGGTGCCCGAGTTCCGGGCCGTGTTCGTCGCCCATCTCCTCTCCCTGCTCGGTGTCGTCGTCAGCGAGATCGCACTGACCGTCCTCGTCTACGACCTCACCTCCTCGCCCCTCCTCTCCGCTCTCACCTTCGCCCTCGGCTTCCTCCCCTACCTGATCGGCGGCACCCTGCTCTCCGGGATCGCCGACCGCTACCCGGCACGGCGCGTGCTCGTCGTGTGCGATCTGTTCTGTGCCGTCTGTGCGGCCGGCATGGTGCTTCCGGGGACGCCCGTCGCCGGCCTGCTCGCCCTGCGCTGCCTGGTGGCCGCCGTCTCGCCGGTGTTCTCCGGCACCCGGATGGCGACGCTCGCCGACATCCTCGGGGACGGCGAGCTGTACGTCCTGGGCCGGTCGCTGCTGCGGATCGTGTCGCAGAGCGCCGTGCTCGTCGGGTTCGGCGCCGGCGGGCTGCTGCTCGCCGCGGTCTCCCCGCGCGGAGCGATCACCGTCACCGTCTGCACCTTCCTCTGCTCGGCGCTGCTGCTGCGCTTCGGCACGAAGAAGCGCCCGGCCCGCACCGGCGCGGCGGGCGGGCGCGGCGGCGTGCTGCTGTGCGACTCCCTGGCCGGGGCACGGCTCGTGTTCGGCAACCGGCGGCTGCGCGCGCTGATGCTGCTGTTCTGGGTGCCCACCGGCTTCGTCGTGGTGCCGGAGGCGCTCGCAGCCCCGTACGCCGACGCCATCGGGGTGGGCCCGGTCGCCCTCGGCCTGCTGATGTGCGCGATGCCCGTCGGCCACATCGCCGCCGAGCTGTACGCGGGCTCCGCCCTCTCCCCGCGCACCCGCTCCCGCCTGGTGCTGCCGCTCGCCGCCCTCGGCCTGCTGCCCCTGCTCGGGTACGTCACCGTGCCGGGCGTCGGATGGGCGGCGTCCCTCCTCGCGCTGGCGGGCGCGGGCGGGGCGTACGTCCTCGGGCTCGACCAGTGGTTCGTCGACGCGCTGCCGGAGGAACTGCGCGGCCGCGGCATGACCCTGCAGACCGCCGGGCTGATGACCGTCCAGGGGATCGGGATGGCCCTGGCGGGGCTGGCCGCCGAGTTCTTCCCCGTCCACCTGGTGGTGACCGGCGCCGGCGTCCTCGGCACGCTCGCCGCCCTGCTGCTGATCGCCGAGGTCCGCCGGACGGATGAGGACATCGTCGTACCGATCCGCGAGACAGGGCCGACCAGCATATGACCGACCGGTAGGGTCGCTCTGTGCCGAAGCCGCTCAGCCTCCCCTTCGACCCCATCTCTCGCGCCGACGAACTCTGGCAGCAGCGCTGGGGCCCCGTGCCCTCGATGGCCGCGATCACTTCGGTCATGCGCGCCCACCAGATCCTCCTCGCGGAGGTCGACGCCGTCGTCAAGCCGTACGGGCTGACCTTCGCCCGGTACGAAGCACTGGTGCTGCTCACCTTCTCCAAGGCGGGCGAGCTGCCCATGTCGAAGATCGGCGAGCGGCTCATGGTCCACCCGACCTCGGTCACCAACACCGTCGACCGGCTGGTGAAGTCCGGCCTCGTCGACAAGCGGCCGAACCCGAACGACGGACGCGGCACCCTCGCCTCCATCACAGCCAAGGGCCGCGAGGTCGTGGAGAGCGCCACCCGCGACCTGATGGCCATGGACTTCGGGCTCGGGGTGTACGACGCCGAGGAGTGCGCGGAGATCTTCGCGATGCTGCGCCCGCTGCGGGTGGCGGCGAAGGACTTCGACGAGGCGTAGGCCACCGGCCCGTGGAACGGGTACGGCCCGCCGCAAGATCGCCCCGTACGTCCGGTTAGGCTCGACGGCATGAAACGAAGCGTGCTGACCCGCTACCGCGTGATGGCCTACGTCACCGGCGTCCTGCTGATCCTGCTGACCGGCGGTTTCATCGCCAAGCGGTTGCTGGGCATGGACGGCGCGGCGGGCTTCACCACGTTCGTCGGCATCGCCCACGGCTGGCTGTACGTCCTCTACCTGATCTTCGCGTTCGACCTGGGCTCCAAGGCGAAGTGGCCGGTGAAGAAGCAGCTCTGGGTGCTGATCGCGGGGACCATCCCGACCGCCGCCTTCTTCGTGGAGCGCAAGGTCGTCCGCGAGGTCGAGCCGCTGATCAAGGACGAGGGACCGGTCACCGCCCGGGCATAACAGCCGGGCACCCCCGCCGTACGGATTCGTACGGCGGTTGTCCATCGACATTTACTAGGACGTCCTAGTAAATTGGAGAGCATGGACGCCGACCGGATCGAAGAGGGCCGCCAGCGCTGGCAGGCCCGGTACGACAAGGCGCGCAAGCGCGACGCCGACTTCAGCACGCTCTCCGGCGACGAGGTCGAACCCGTCTACGGCCCGCGCCCCGGCGACGCGTACGAGGGCTTCGAGCGCATCGGCTGGCCGGGGGAGTACCCCTTCACCCGAGGGCTGCACGCCACCGGCTACCGCGGCCGGACCTGGACCATCCGCCAGTTCGCCGGCTTCGGCAACGCCGAGCAGACCAACGAGCGCTACAAGATGATCCTCGCGGCCGGCGGCGGCGGACTCTCCGTCGCCTTCGACATGCCCACGCTGATGGGCCGCGACTCCGACGAGCCGCGCGCGCTCGGCGAGGTCGGGCACTGCGGGGTCGCCATCGACTCGGCCGCCGACATGGAGGTCCTCTTCCAGGACATCCCGCTCGGTGACGTCACCACGTCGATGACGATCAGCGGGCCCGCCGTCCCCGTCTTCTGCATGTACCTGGTCGCCGCCGAGCGGCAGGGCGTCGACCCCGCCACTCTCAACGGCACGCTCCAGACCGACATCTTCAAGGAGTACATCGCGCAGAAGGAGTGGCTCTTCCAGCCGGAGCCGCACCTGCGCCTGATCGGTGACCTGATGGAGCACTGCGCGGCGGGCATCCCCGCGTACAAGCCGCTCTCGGTCTCCGGCTACCACATCCGCGAGGCGGGGGCGACGGCCGCACAGGAGCTGGCGTACACCCTCGCCGACGGCTTCGGCTACGTCGAACTCGGCCTGTCCCGCGGCCTGGACGTCGACGTCTTCGCCCCCGGCCTGTCCTTCTTCTTCGACGCGCACCTGGACTTCTTCGAGGAGATCGCCAAGTTCCGTGCCGCGCGCCGGATCTGGGCCCGCTGGATGAAGGAGGTGTACGGGGCGAAGACCGACAAGGCACAGTGGCTGCGCTTCCACACCCAGACGGCGGGCGTCTCCCTCACCGCCCAGCAGCCGTACAACAACGTCGTACGCACCGCCGTCGAAGCCCTCTCCGCCGTGCTCGGCGGCACCAACTCCCTGCACACCAACGCCCTCGACGAGACCCTGGCACTGCCGTCCGAGCAGGCCGCGGAGATCGCGCTGCGCACCCAGCAGGTCCTCATGGAGGAGACCGGCGTCGCCAACGTCGCCGACCCCCTCGGCGGCTCCTGGTACGTCGAGCAGCTGACCGACCGCATCGAGGCCGAGGCCGAGAAGATCTTCGACCAGATCAGGGAACGCGGCCTGCGCGCCCACCCCGACAACCAGCACCCGATCGGCCCGATCACCTCGGGCATCCTGCGCGGCATCGAGGACGGCTGGTTCACCGGCGAGATCGCCGAGTCCGCCTTCCAGTACCAGCGCGCCCTGGAGAAGGGCGAGAAGAAGGTCGTCGGCGTGAACACCGCGACCGGCTCGGTCACCGGCGACCTGGAGATCCTGCGGGTCAGCCACGAGGTCGAGACGGAGCAGGTGCGGGTGCTCACCGAGCGCAAGGCACGCCGCGACGACGCCGAGGTGCGGGCCTCGCTGGACGCCATGCTGGCCGCGGCCCGCGAAGGATCCAACATGATCGAGCCGATGCTGGAGGCGGTACGCGCCGAGGCGACGCTGGGCGAGATCTGCGGGGTGCTGCGGGACGAGTGGGGCGTGTACGTCGAACCGCCGGGGTTCTAGCGGAAGTTGGTGCGGAAGGGCGCTTGACCTCAACCTCGGTTGAGGTCATAGCGTCGCCCGCATGACGACCACAGAAGCCACCGCACCCGTGATCACCACCGCCGACCCCCACGCCGCCGACGCCGACCTCGCCTCGCAGCCCGTCGCCTACTGGACGGGCGTGGCGAGCACCGCAGTGAAGAACCTGCTGCGCGACTCCATGGCCCACTACGACGTCACCCAGCCCCAGTGGTGGGTGCTGAACCGCGTCGACGCGGCCCCTTCCACCCGCGCCGAGGTGATCGCCGCCCTCGCGGACGTCGCCGAGACCCCGTACGACATCCCCCGCGTGATCGACCAGCTCCTGCACCGGGGCTGGCTCACGGCGGACCCGCAGGACCGCCTCTCCCTCACGGAGTCGGGCCGCAGCGGCAAGGCGGAGGTCAAGCAGTTGGTCACCCGGCTGCGCGCCCAGGTCCACGAGGGTGTGAGCGACGAGGAGTACGTGGCCGCACTGAAGGTCCTGCGCCGCATGACCGCCAACGCGAAGCAGAGCACCCACCCCTGGCAGTAGGCCGCCGCCGGGGTGGACCCGCCGCCGGCCCGCCGGGCAGGACCCGCCGCCGGCCCGCCGGGCAGGACCCGCCGCCGGCCCGCCGGGCAGGACCCGCCGGGCAGGCCCGCTAGGCCGGGACGGTGCCGGGCGACTCCAGCAGCGCCATTTCCGCCGCGGTGAGCCGCAGCGAGGCGGCGGCGACGTTCGCCGCGAGGTGGGCCGGGTCGCCCGTCCCCGGGATGGCCAGGACGTGCGGGCCCTGCTGGAGGGTCCAGGCCAGGCGGACCTGGGCGGGCGAGGCATCGTGGGCGCGGGCGACCGCGAGGACCCGCTCCTCCTCGGCGCCCGTCGCGCCGGTCTCGCGGCCCGCCCCCGCGATGGCGTAGAAGGGGACGAACGCGATGCCCTGCTCGCCGCAGTTGCGCAGCAGCGCCGTGTCTTCGGCCGCCGCCCCCGGGCCGTACGGGTTCTGCACGCAGACCACCGGCGCGATGGTCAGGGCCTCCGCGAGGTGGGCGGCCGTGACGTTGGAGACGCCCAGGTGCCGGATGAGCCCGGCCTCGCGCAGATCGGCGAGGGCACCGAAGTGCTCGGCGATGGAGCCGGTCGACCTGCTGCGCGGGATGCGGAGATTGACGACGTCGAGATGGTCCCGGCCCAGCTGGCGCAGGTTCTCCTCGACCTGGCCCCGGAGCTGATGGGGCTCGGCGTACCACCACTCCCCGTCCGGGGTACGGGCCGGCCACACCTTGGTGGTGATGACGAGGTCCTCGGCGTACGGGTGGAAGGCCTCCCGGAGCAGTTCGTTGGCGGAGTGCGCCGAGGAGAAGTAGAAGGCCGCGGTGTCGAAGTGGTTCACACCGAGGCCCACGGCCCGGCGGAGCAGGGCGACGGCCTCGCCCCGGTCGCGCGGGGCGGAGGCGGCGTCGAACGCCGCCCCGATCTGCGGAAGGCGCATGGTGCCGTAACCGAGACGGCGGACGGCCAGCTCACCACCGAGCTTCCAGGTCCCGGCGGCGGCTGCGGCGAGTGTGGGGCGGTCGGGCATGCAAATCCTCTGGGTCGGCTTCACAGGGGCTTCCTGGCGGATGCCGACTCGGAGTATGCGGGCCCGGCGGGGCGCGGGAAAGGGAGGAGTAGACGGCGAAGAGTCACATCGGAATCGGGAATGCGGGGGACGGGACGGGGAGTTGACACTGGTGTCACCGGGCACAACCGGGCGCCGGATCCGGCGCCCCCGGACTGCTCAGGCGGCGTGCCCCTCAAACCGGAATTCCGGGGTCGAGCCGGGGTCGATACGGGCCCCGTGTCCAGGGCCGCAGCGAGCAGCTCGATCAGCTCCAGGGTGGGATCCACCGCGCTCTCCTTGACGGACTCGATGTCCGACTCGGCCATTCTGGCCCGCCGGGCCAGTTCCGCGGTGCTCCAGCCCAGAGCGGAACGCCGGTCGTAGACGGCCTGCGCGAAGTCCATCCGGCGGCCTGCTGCACGGTAGGCGGGGTCTTCACAGTGCTCGGGCGGGACCGTCCAGCTGGTGTGGTATCCGCTGCTCATGAGTCCTCCTCCGGCCTACTGCAGACGTCGGGTCTCCAGCCACGCGCGTACCTCGGGCTCGACTTCGATCGTGTGCAGCGGGTAACTCGGACATCGCCACGCCGTCTCGCTTCGGCAGTGTTGCTCCTTACCGAGCCGGCAGCAGGGCCGGGCGGGGCGGCATTCCTTTGCGTGCCACTCGGAAGAGTCGAGCAGGCTGTGTGGGGCCCGGCCCACGTCAGCTGACCGTGGGATCCCCGAACCGCAAGCGGAACAGCGCCCCGCCGCCCGCTGCCCGTTCCGCCGTCAGTTCTGCGCCGTGGGCGCGGGCGATCTGGCGGGCCATGGCCAGGCCCAGGCCCGAGCCGGGCAGGGCGCGGGCGGCTTCCGCGCGGTAGAAGCGGTCGAAGACGTACGGGAGGTCCTCGGGAGCGATGCCGGGGCCGTGGTCGCGGACCGTGAGTTCCAGGTGCGCGCCGACCACGGTCAGTTCGACTTCCACCGGGGCCTTGGGCGGGCTGAACTTCGCCGCGTTGTCCAGGAGGTTCGTCAGGAGGCGGGTCAGCCGGGCCGGGACGCCGGGCAGGGTGACCGGCACGGCGTCGGGGGCCACGTGCAGGGGTAAGGGCGTGGACGGCCAGTGGGCGGCGGCCGCCGCCACCGCGTGCTCGACGAGGGCGGCCGGGCGGACCTCCTCCAGCAGCGGCTGCGGCTCCTCGTCCCTGGCGAGTTCGATCAGGTCGTTGACCAGGCCCGTCACCTCGCGCAGCTGACGGCCCAGCGCCCCCGACGCCCGCTCCCGCTGCTCCGGACTCAACCGGTCGGCCCGGGCCAGGAGTTCGGCGTTGGTGCGCAGGGCGGTGAGGGGGGTGCGCAGTTCGTGGGAGGCGTCGGCGACCAGGCGGCGCTGGGCGGACACCGACTGTTCCAGTTCGCCGAGCATGGTGTTGAAGCTCGTGGCGAGGCGGGTGACCTCGTCCTCGCGCGAGGACGGGCCCGGCGGGAGCTCGATGCGGTGACGCGGGTCGCGGGTGGCGGCGATGCGCTCGGCGGTGGCGGTGAGGCGGGCCACCGGGGCCAGTCCGGTCCGCGAAACCCAGTAACCGAGCGCGGCGGCCAGCAGCACACCGGCCGCCCCCACCGCCGACAGGAGCAGGGCCGCCTGCCGGACTCCCCGCTCCACCGAGTCGGCGCGCAGGGCGAGCTGGAGGGCCCGGCCGCCGCCGATCGGGGTGACCGCGAGACGGGCCGGGTGGCCCTCGTACCGGAAGTTGGAGAAGTACGGGGCGCGCTGCCCCGACGCCACCTCACGGACCGGCGGCGAGACGGGAAGGACGTACCGCTCCCGGGAGTCCTCCGCCGGATCCGAGGGTACGACCTGGGCGCACGCGGGGGCGGAGAGAAAGCGGCACTCGCCCGACAGCACCCCGGTCGCCGGGTGGCGGTCCGCCTGCACGATGCGCGTCGCCGACTGGGTCAGGTGCAGGTCGAGCTGGTGGTACATCTCGTACCGGATGACGAAGTACGCGGCCGTGCAGACACCGATCGCGACCAGGGCGACAGCGGCGGACGCGGAGACCGCGAGGCGGGTGCGCAGCGGGCGGTGGCGGCGCCAGCGGGCCCCGAGGGCGCGGCGGCGACGGCCGCCGCTCACGCCACGTCCAGGCGGTAGCCGACGCCGTGGACGGTGTGGACGAGGCGGCGTTCGCCCGCCGCCTCCAGCTTGCGGCGCAGGTAACCCACGTACACCGCGAGGGAGTTGGAGTCCGGGCCGAAGTCGCGGCCCCAGACGAGTTCGAGGATCAGCTCGCGGGGGAGCACCTGGCCCGGATGACGGAGCAGGAGCTCCAGCAGGGCGCATTCCGTGCGGCTGAACTCCAGCGGGCGCCCGGAACGGTGGCCCGTGCGGGTGACCGGGTCGACGACCAGATCCGCGAACGCGAGGGAGCCGTCCTCCTCCGGCAGCGGGGCGGCGCGCCGCAGCAGCGCCCGCACCCTGGCGACCAGCTCGTCGAGCGCGAAGGGCTTGACGAGGTAGTCGTCGGCGCCCGCGTCCAGGCCGTCGACCCGGTCGCTCACCGAGTCGAGAGCGGTGAGGACGAGGACCGGGGTGCGGTCGCCGACCGCGCGCAGCCGGCGGCACACCGCGAGGCCGTCCAGCACCGGCATCATCACGTCCAGCACGAGCGCGTCCGGCTGCCAGATGCCGAGCGCGGACAGCGCCGCGAGACCGTCGGGCACGCCCCGCACCTCGTACCCCTCGATCGTCAGGCCGTCCTCGACGGCGGCCCGCACTTCCGGCTCGTCGTCCGCCACCAGGATCTTCGTCATGGCATGAATCATGCCGAACCGGGCTCTTAGATCCTTCTTAAGGATCTTCGTGAGTGTGGCGGCCATGCGCACACCACTCTCAGTCGTGATCGGGGCGGGCGGCACCGGGGGACACATCTACCCGGGGCTCGCACTCGCCGAAGCCCTGCGCCGGGCCGTGCCCGACGCCGTCATCTCCTTCGTCGGCACGACCCGGGGCCTGGAGACGGAGCTCATACCGGGGGCCGGATACCGGCTGCACACCGTCGACATGATCCCCTTCGACCCGTCGCTGGGGGCGAAGAGGTACCTGCTCCCGGCGGCGCTGCTGAAGTCGGGTGCGCAGGCCCGCGCGATCCTCAAGGCGCAGGGCGCACACGTCGCCGTCGGCATGGGCGGCTACCCCAGCGCCCCCGTGATCGTCGGCGCGAGGACGGCCGGGCTGCCGAGCATCATCCACGAGTCGAACGCCGTCCCCGGCCGGGCGAACCAGTTCGCGGCCCGCCTCACCGGCAACATCGCGATCGCCTTCGACCGCAGCCGCGCCCACCTGGCGGGCGGCCGGCACGCCCTGACGGTGGGCATGCCCATCGCCGCGTCCCTCGCCCGCCTCGACCGGGAAGGACTGCGCGCCGAAGCCCGGCGGACCCTGGGCGTCCCCGCGACGGCACGGCTCGTGCTCTTCAACGGGGGAAGCCTCGGCGCCGCCAGGCTCACCGAGGCGGCCACCGGACTCACCGAGCGGTGGCGCGGGCGGGACGACGTACACCTGCTGATCAAGACGGGACCTGCCAAGCTCGCGGAGACCCGGCAGCGGACCGGGGGGAATCCGGTCGCGACCGTCGTGCCGTACCTGGACCGGATGGACCTGGCGTACGCCGCCGCCGACCTGGTCGTCTGCCGGGCCGGGTCCGCGACCGTCGCCGAGCTGGAGACCGTCGGCGTGCCCGCCGTGCTCGTCCCCTATCCGCACGCCCCCGGCGACCACCAGACGCACAACGCCCGGGTGCTCTCCGACGCGGGCGCGGCCCACCTCGTACCGGACGCGGAGACCACCACCGAGCGGCTGGCCGCACTCGTCGAACCGCTGCTCGCAGACCCGGCCCGGCTCGCCGCGATGTCCCGCGCGGTCCGTCCCAGCACCCACGCCCAGGCCGCCGACCTCCTTGCCGCCCAGGTGCTGCGCCTCGCAGACCTTCCCGAACTCAGCCTCGTACAGCGCGAACTGGAGCACACGTCATGAGCAACGACCGTCTCGACTGGAACGGCCGCAAGGTCCTCGTCACCGGAGCTGAGGGCTTCATCGGCTCCACGCTGGTGGACCTGCTCGTGGAGCGGGGCGCGGACGTGCGGGCCTTCGTGCACTACAAGCCGTACGCCGAGAAGGGCTTCCTCAAACACCACCTGACGAACCCGCAGGTCGAGATGTTCGCGGGCGACGTGCGCGACGCGGGCCGGGTGTCGGACGCCGTCGCCGGCACGGACACCGTCTTCCACCTCGCCGCCCTGATCGGCATCCCGTACAGCTACGCCTCGCCCGGCGCCTACGTGCAGACCAATGTCGTCGGCACAGAGAACGTCGCCGAGGCCTGCCGCCGGCACTCCGTCCGCCGCCTCGTCCACACCTCCACCAGCGAGGTGTACGGCACCGCCCTGACCGCCCCGATCAGCGAGCAGCACCCGCTCCAGCCGCAGTCGCCGTACTCCGCCTCCAAGATCGGCGCCGATATGACGGCGCTCAGCTTCCACCACGCCTTCGAGCTGCCGGTGACGGTCGTGCGCCCCTTCAACACCTACGGACCCAGGCAGTCCGCCCGCGCCGTCATCCCGGCCATCCTGGCCCAGCTCCACGCGGGCGCCCGGCAGATCAAGCTCGGCTCGCTCACCCCGACCCGCGACTTCACCTACGTCACCGACACCGCGCGCGGCTTCCTCGCGATGGCGGAGTGCGACCGGGCGCTCGGCGAGACCGTCAACCTCGGCACGGGCCGGGAGATCGCCATCGGCGAGCTGGCGGCCGCGCTGATCGCCGCCTCCGGGAGGGACGCGGAGGTGGTCGTCGACCCCGCCAGGCTGCGGCCCCCGGGCAGCGAGGTCGAACGGCTGCTCTCCGACAACACGCGGGCCCGCGCATGGGCGGGCTGGGAGCCGCGGACGACCCTGGAGGAAGGGCTCGGGCGGACCAGCGAGTGGGTGGCCGAGAACGTCCACCTCTTCGCTTCCGACCGCTACCAGGTCTGACGCCCGCCGGTCAGGGGCGACCAGGCCCGACGACTACCGGCCCTGGACCCCGCCCAGGCCGCTCACCAGCAGCGACGTAAAGCGGTGTGCCCACGCCTCGTCCACCGGTTCCGCGCTGACCAGTGCCCGGTGGACGACGGCGCCGGCGATCACATCGAAGATCAGGTCCGCGTTGCGGGCTGCCTGTGCGGGGGACTCCTCGTACGGCAGTTCGCCGCGGGCCTGCGCGCGTTCCCGGCCCAGCAGGACGAGCCGCTTCTGCCGGTCCACGATCGCCGAGCGGATCCGTTCGCGCAGGGCCAGGTCCCTGGTGGACTCCGCGACCACCGCCATCAGCGCCGTCTTCGTCTCCGGCCGCTCGAGCAGCGCGGCGAACTGGAGCACCACGCCCTGCACGTCAGACGGCAGGCTGCCCCGGTCCGGGAGTTCGAGCTCGTCGAAGAGGACCGCGACCGCGTCCACCACGAGCTCGTTCTTGTGCGCCCAGCGGCGGTAGAGGGTGGTCTTGGCGACCCCCGCGCGCTGTGCGACATCGCCCATCGTCAGCTTCGACCAGCCCAGCTCCACCAGCGCGTCCCGGGTCGCCGCCAGGATCGCGGCGTCCGCGGTGAGGCTGCGGGGACGTCCCGTGCGGGGCGGTGGGGGAGTGGCGGGTGCGGACATGCCGCAGACCATACCGGCGAGCAGGTCGGCTTCCGCAGGTCTGTGACCAGGGATCGTGAGGGAGATCACCGTGCACCCGCGGAGGCCTTGGAGTTACGCTACGACCCGTAGCGAAAGCCCTCCGCCGTCATGGCCGGGCCGAGCGACAACCACTGGCGCCAGGTGGGGACCCGGCGCCCCCGCACCACCGTTCATCAGTACCGTGCGCGGCCGCTCCACGGCAGGCGCACGGCAGTACCGGTACGGCTTTTCCGTAGCGGGGCCCGAGGGGGGAGGATGTACGCATGCAGCCTAGGAACATGTCCATGAGCGGCGTCGTAGACCTCGCCGCGGTGAAAGCGGCCGGCGAGGCCCGCCAGAAGGCGGAGCAGGCCCGCGCCGAGGCCGCCCGGCAGGGTGGCACCGCAGCCGTGCCCGCCTCCCACCTCGTCTTCGACGTCGACGAGGCAGGGTTCGAACGAGACGTCCTCCAGCGCTCCGCAGAGGTCCCGGTCGTCATCGACTTCTGGGCCGAGTGGTGCGAGCCGTGCAAGCAGCTCGGCCCGTTGCTGGAGCGCCTCACCCAGGAGTACCAGGGCCGGTTCGTCCTGGCCAAGGTCGACGTCGACGCCAACCAGATGCTGATGCAGCAGTTCGGGATCCAGGGCATCCCGGCCGTCTTCGCCGTCGTCGCGGGGCAGGCCCTGCCGCTCTTCCAGGGGGTCGCCCCCGAGCAGCAGATCCGCGAGACCCTCGACCAGCTGATCCAGGTCGGCGAGGAGCGTTTCGGTCTGACCGGTGTTCAGGTCGCCGCGGGGGACGCGCCCGCCGAGGCCGAGGCCGCCGTACCGGCGGGTCCTTACGACGCCCTGCTCGACGCGGCGGTGGACGCGCTCAACGCCAATGACTTCGCCGGCGCCGTCCAGGCGTACCGGAACGTTCTCGCGGACGACCCGGCGAACCCGGACGCCAAGGCCGGTCTCGTCCAGGCCGAACTGCTCGGCCGCGTGACCGGGCTGGACCCGCAGCAGACCCGCAAGGACGCGGCCGAGCGCCCGGCGGACCCGGCCGCGCAGATCGCCGCGGCCGAGCTGGACTTCGCGGGCGGCCACGTCGAGGACGCCTTCGCGCGGCTCGTCGACACGGTGCGCGTCACCTTCGGCGACGACCGGGACGCGGCGCGGGTCCGCCTGCTGGAGCTCTTCGACGCCATCGGCGCCGACGACCCCCGGGTGAGCGCGGCCAGGACGGCACTCGCGCGGGTGCTTTTCTGAGCGAAGCCGCTGCGGTACGAGGGTGGTTCGGGGTGCATATGAGGCTTCTGGGTCCTTAAACCTCCACCACCCCGCAACCCGCCCCCGCAGCACCCGCGATGCCCTCCGGCAGCGCGCTGATTTGGCGACACAGTGACGAGACGCGGCCGCGCTTTACCAAAAATTGGTAAGCGCGGCCGCTGTTACTCGCAGTAAGGCGAACTCGCCCTTCTGTCCGCCTTCTTGCGGCAATCTCCTGCTTTTCCGCGTCACCCGGAGCAGTGGTCCGCGACCCTGCGAGACCGGGCGGCGGCGCTTCGGTTATCCCCCCGTTACCAGCGAGTAACGAACCCTCTTGTGCCGAGCCCCGCCATGCACCACGATCGGCCACGCTCGGTCCTTCACCCACGCCTGACAATTCGGTCGGGCCGTGGGTCGCCAGGGTCCCCACCGGGCGGGCCGGCGGCCTGCCGCCGGCTCTGGACAGGGGGGTCCCCGCCGGATCGGCGGGGCCTGTCCAGCAGGTTGCGCGAACGCGTGGCCAGTGGTTGTCGCTCGGGGTGAGCGCCGGTGGTTTCGGACGTGGCTCGCGCCCAAGGCTCCGACGCGGGCGCTCGTACTCCGAGGACGTAGCACTCTCCCATCCCAGGACGGGCCCTGCCCGTACCGGAGATGTACGTCCGAGAAGGAGGAAAGTACATGAGCTCAGCAGTACGCGGTGGAACCAGATGGCGTCGGTTCGCCGTCGTGATGGTGCCGAGCGTGGCCGCGACCGCCGCGATAGGCGTCGCCATGGCACAGGGGGCGCTGGCGGCCTCGTTCAGCGTCTCCGGCCAGGACTTCAAGGTCACGGCGGACAAGCTGGACGGCAAGGGCTTCGTGCAGTACGGCAGTCTCGCCACCGGCACCGATCTGAAGGGGAACCCGACCGCTCACCCGGTCGCGGTCTCCGGCTTCAAGACCGCCGACATCACCAACATGTGCCAGTCGGTCGTCACGCCCGGCGTCCCGGTCTTCGGCAGCGTCAGCCTGGTGCTGACGGCGGGCACGGGCGGTACGCCGGTGCACGCCGAGAACATCTACCTCGACGTCGCCGAGCTCGACGCCGACGCGGAGTTCTCGAACATCGACATCGGTGTCGCGGCGGGCGAGGCCAAGAAGGGCCCGGGCATCCAGCCCAACACCCAGGCCAACAAGTTCGGCTTCGCCCAACAGGCCGACACGGCCGTGCTGACCAAGGTGAAGCAGCGCGCCTGGGCGACCTCGGCGGGCACCTTCAAGCTCAGCGGCCTGAGCCTGCGCCTGCACAAGGGCGTCAAGGAGTGCTACTAAGCACCCCCTGCGGGCGGGACACCCCTCTGGCGTCCCGCCCGCTCCCTCGCCCTCCTCTTCTGCACAGCAACACCGGTTCCAGGGAGCTGTTTTCATGAGCGCCGAGACCTCGGTTCCGAGCCAGAGCCGCGACTTCCACTACTGGCGGCTGCGCTTTCGCGCCTGGCGGGGCGTCCGGCCGTTCTGGGCGGGACTCCTCACCATCATCGGTGGCGTCCCGATCCTGTACTTCCCGTACAACGACGTCAGGATGGGCGCGCTCACGCTCACCATGGCGACCACGACGGGCGCCGGATCGCTGATCATCGGCGTGCTGCTGGTCACGCTGGGCCTGACGATGTGGTTCCACTCCATCGTGCGGATCTTCGCCGGGGTGGCCTCGATCCTGCTGGCACTGGTGTCCATCCCGGTGTCCAACATCGGCGGATTCCTCATCGGCTTCCTGCTCGCGATGGTGGGCGGTGCGCTGTCCATCGCCTGGGCACCGGCCAAGCCCGCCACGGAGCCGGAGGCTTCGGCCTCGGTTTTGGCCCCGGCTTCGGCTTCGGCCCCGGCTTCGGCCGCGGCTCCGGCTCCGGCTCCGGCTCCGGTATTCGGTTCCGCTCCCGCCGCCGAGCAGACCATGGCCCTGGGTCAACTGCCGCGGCCATCGGAGCCGCCGAGGACCGACCTCACCAAGAGCGAGACGCCGGGAAGCGGTGCGGGACCGGACACGAGCACGACCGACCCATCCGTCGACGCCAAGGGCAGGAGGAACAGTGCGGGGTGACGAGGCCCAGGTGAACGTGGCCGGGGGAGAGGCGGTGCGCGCGAGAAGCGGGCCGCGCCACGCGGCTCCACGGAAGTCGCTGCTGACCAAGCTCCACATGCCGGCGGGCAAGGCGCTGGCCCTCGCGGCGATGCCGACGGCGGTGTTCGTCGGGATGAGCCTGACGCCGAAGCTGGCGATGGCCGCGGACGAGCCGGCGAACCCGTTCGCCCCCGGCCCGTGCGTGACGCAGCCGGACGCGGCCGACGAGGACGCCGACGGCAAGCCCGGCAAGGACGCCGAGGGCAAGGACGCCGCCGGCAAGGACAAGGCGGCCGCCGAGAAGGACAAGGCCGGGGAGGGCGCCGGGGACGGCGCCGCGGACGGTGCGAAGCCGGGCACGACCCCGGCCCCGGGCGCCACCCGGGCCCCCGGCAAGGGCGGCACGCAGGCCCCCGGCAAGGGCGGCACGCAGGATCCGGCGGACGACGCCGCGGACCCGCCGGCCAAGAAGCCGGCGGACGGCGCCGCCCCGGCGCCCGCCACGACGGAGCCGGAGCCGGAGCCCGAGAACCCGCTCGACCCGCTGGGCGTCGGCGACAAGATCAAGGACTTCTTCGACGGCCTCGGCGGCAAGAAGCAGGAGACCCCGGCAGCCCCCTCAGCCCCCGCCACCTCGGCCCCCGCCCCGAAACCGACCCCGAAGGCAGAAGCCCCGGCCGCTCCGGGCAGCGGCGCGGCGGCCCCCAAGGGCACCGGGGGGGCCAAGGCGCCGACTGCCGGCGTCGGCGGGGCGGCGAAGGACGGGGGCGCCGAGGACGCACGCGAGCAGAAGGCCGAGGGCGCCAAGAAGGCCGAGGAAGCCAGAAAGGCCGAGGAGGCCAAGGACGCGCTCGACAAGGCCGCCAAGGATGCCAAGGCCAAGGCGGACGCCGCCGCGGAGAAGACCGAGAAGGTGATCCGCGACGCCGCCGAGAAGCTCGGCATCGAGGTCGCCGACCTCGACCAGGACGGCGACGGCAAACCCGACCTCGTCCCGAACGCCGACGGCACCCTCCCCTTCCCGTGCCCCGCCGCCGACCCCCAGGCCCTCGCGGACGCGAAGCTGGAGCCGGGCATCCCCGCCCTGCCGGACGACCCGTGGACGCTGGAAACGTCGATGCTGACCCTGCGGGGCCTCAACTACGAGGGCATCGTCGAGGTCCGCACCGCGGGCGGGAAGATCAAGAAGGTCCTGAAGTTCACCGCCAAGGAAACGGACATCAAGGACCTGCACCAGATGACCGTGGGCCCGGGCGGCACCACCGGTCACGTCCAGGCGAGCAAGGGCTCCACCTCGACCCTGCGCCGGGGCACGGTCACGATGTACACGGAGGAGCTGAAGGGCAACCTCTTCGGCCTCATCCCGGTCACCTTCAGCCCGCAGACCCCGCCTCCGCTGAACGTCCCCATCGCGATGTTCACCAAGGCGAAGGTCACCCAGGCCGGTCAGTTCGGCGGCACCCTGACCGTCCCCGGCCTGCACAACTACTTCACGGGCCCGGGCACCGGGCAGGCGGCGGCCGACTAGCCGGCCCGCGCCACCCGGCACGCGGACGGCCCGCCTCCAGCATCAGCTGAAGACGGGCCGTCCGCGTTTGCCCGCGCGCCAAGGGCGATCAGGGTGCCGGCCGCCCTCAGGCAGCGGACCCTTCGCCGCCCAGGTGGTGCACCCGCACCATGTTCGTGGTGCCGGGGATGCCGGGGGGCGAGCCCGCCGTGATGATCATGGTGTCGCCGCTGTTGTAGCGCTGGAGCTTCAGCAGCTCGGCGTCGACCAGGTCGACCATGGCGTCCGTGTTGTCCACGTGCGGGACCACGAAGGACTCGACGCCCCAGCTCAGCGCGAGCTGGTTGCGGGTGGCCTCGTCGGTGGTGAATGCCAGGATCGGCTGGGCCGTGCGATAGCGCGACAGCCGGCGGGCCGTGTCACCGGACTGGGTGAAGGCGACCAGCGCCTTGCCGTCCAGGAAGTCCGCGATCTCGCACGCGGCACGGGCGACGGAACCGCCCTGGGTGCGGGGCTTCTTGCCCGGGACGAGCGGCTGGAGCCCCTTCGACAGCAGCTCCTCCTCGGCCGCGACGACGATCTTCGACATCGTCTTGACGGTCTCGATCGGGTACGCGCCGACCGAGGACTCGGCGGACAGCATGACCGCGTCCGCACCGTCCAGGATCGCGTTGGCGACGTCGGACGCCTCGGCGCGCGTGGGGCGCGAGTTGGTGATCATCGACTCCATCATCTGGGTCGCGACGATGACCGGCTTGGCGTTGCGGCGGCACAGCTCGATGAGGCGCTTCTGCACCATCGGGACCTTTTCGAGCGGGTACTCGACGGCCAGGTCGCCACGGGCCACCATCACACCGTCGAACGCCATGACGACGCCCTCCATGTGCTCGACGGCCTGCGGCTTCTCCACCTTGGCGATGACGGGGACCCGGCGGCCCTCCTCGTCCATCACCTTGTGGACGTCCTTGACGTCGTCGGCGTCGCGCACGAAGGACAGGGCGACCAGGTCGCAGCCCATCCGCAGGGCGAAACGGAGGTCGTCGACGTCCTTCTCCGAGAGGGCCGGGACGTTGACCGCCGCGCCGGGCAGGTTGATGCCCTTGTGGTCGGAGATGACGCCGCCCTCGATGACGATCGTCTTCACCCGGGGACCGTCCACCGAGACGACCTTCAGCTCGACGTTGCCGTCGTTGATGAGGATCGGGTCGCCCTTCTGGACGTCGCCCGGCAGGCCCTTGTACGTGGTGCCGCAGATGGACTTGTCGCCCGGGACGTCCTCGGCGGTGATGGTGAACTCGTCCCCGCGGACGAGCTCGACGGGGCCCTCGGCGAACTTCGCCAGACGGATCTTGGGGCCCTGGAGGTCGGCGAGCACGCCCACCGCGCGGCCGGTCTCGGCAGCGGCCTGGCGGACGCGGTCGTACCGGCCCTGGTGCTCCTCGTGGGTGCCGTGGCTGAAGTTGAATCGGGCCACGCTCATGCCGGCTTCGATCAGAGCGACGAGCTGCTCGTGCGAGTCGACGGCGGGGCCAAGGGTGCAGACGATTTTGGAACGGCGCATAAGGCGGATCCTATCGGTTTGTTTCGCTGCGGAATATTCCGTCTGGTGGAATGTACAAATGGGCGGGCAGGTGCTCAGACGGGCTCCGGAATCAATTGCCGACGAGGTCGTAGACCTGCATCGCGATTTCCAGTTCTTCGTCCGTCGGTACAACGGCCACGGCTACCCGTGCGTACTCCGGAGAAATGAACCGGGGTTCGTCGGAACGTACAGAATTGAGCTCCGCGTCCACTGCCAGACCCAGCTCCTCCAGACCCGCCACGGCTGCCGCGCGCACCGGTGCCGCGTTCTCGCCGACGCCCGCCGTGAAGGCCACCGCGTCCACCTTGCCGAGGACGGCGCAGTACGCGCCGATGTACTTCTTCAGCCGGTGGATGTAGATCTCGAAGGCGAGTTCGGCCTGCTTGTCGCCCGCGTCGATGCGCCGGCGGATTTCCCGCATGTCGTTGTCGCCGCAGAGCCCGACAAGACCGCTCTTCTTGTTGAGGAGCGTGTCGATTTCGTCGCTCGACATTCCCGCAACCCGCTCCAGGTGGAAGATCACCGCCGGGTCGAGGTCACCGGACCGGGTGCCCATGACCAGGCCTTCGAGCGGGGTGAGCCCCATCGACGTGTCGACGCACCGGCCGCCCGCGACGGCGGAGGCCGAGGCGCCGTTGCCCAGGTGCAGCACGATGACGTTGACCTCGGAGGGGTCCTTGCCCAGCAGCGCCGCCGTCCTGCGCGAGACGTAGGCGTGCGAGGTGCCGTGGAAGCCGTAGCGGCGGATGCGGTGCGCGTCGGCGGTCTCGACGTCGATCGCGTACCGGGCCGCGTACTCCGGCATCGTCGTGTGGAACGCGGTGTCGAACACGGCGACCTGGGGGAGGTCGGGCCGCAGCGCCCTGGCCGTCCTGATGCCGGTGATGTTCGCCGGGTTGTGCAGCGGGGCGACCGGGACCAGGCGCTCGATCTCCGCCATGACCTCGTCCGTGATGACGGTCGGCGCGGAGAACTTCAGTCCGCCGTGCACCACCCGGTGGCCGATCGCCGCGAGCTCGGGGGAGTCCAGGCCGATCCCGTCGGCGGCCAGCTCCAGGGCGACCGCCTGGAGCGCCTCGGAGTGGTCGGCGAACCGGATCTCCTGGACGCGCTTGGCTCCGGCGCCCTCGCCGGTCAGCGGCGTGTGCACCAGCGCGGAGGTGTCCTCGCCGATCTTCTCGACCAGGCCGACGGCCAGCCGCGACCGGTCGCGCATGTCCAGCAGCTGGTACTTCACCGACGAGGAGCCGGAGTTGAGAACGAGGATGCGGGTGGGGGAAGCAGTCACGGAAGTGCCTATCGGTACGGGTACGGAGGTCATGCGCTCTCGCCCTGGGCCTGGATCGCGGTGATCGCGACCGTGTTGACGATGTCCTGCACGAGGGCGCCGCGCGACAGGTCGTTGACCGGCTTGCGCAGGCCCTGGAGGACGGGTCCCACGGCGACGGCGCCCGCCGAGCGCTGCACCGCCTTGTAGGTGTTGTTGCCGGTGTTCAGGTCCGGGAAGATCAGCACGCTCGCCTGGCCCGCGACCTCGGATCCTGGCAGCTTGGTCGCGGCGACCGAGGGCTCCACGGCGGCGTCGTACTGGATCGGCCCCTCGACCAGCAGGTCGGGACGCGAGGAGCGGACCAGCCCGGTGGCCTCGCGGACCTTGTCGACGTCCGCGCCCGCCCCGGAGGTGCCGGTGGAGTACGACAGCATCGCCACCCGGGGCTCCACCCCGAACTGGGCGGCGGTGGCCGCCGACTGGATCGCGACGTCCGCGAGCTGCACCGCGTCGGGGTCCGGATTGACCGCGCAGTCGCCGTACACCAGCACCTTGTCGGCCAGGCACATGAAGAAGACCGAGGAGACGATTCGGGCGTCCGGCTTGGTCTTGATGATCTCGAAGGCGGGGCGGATGGTGGCCGCGGTGGAGTGCACCGAGCCGGAGACCATGCCGTCGGCCAGCCCCTCCTGGACCATCAGCGTGCCGAAGTAGTTCACATCGGCGACCACGTCGTGCGCCAGCTCCACGGAGACGCCCTTGTGGGCGCGCAGCTGGGCGTACCGCTCGGCGAAGGACTGCCGCAGCTCGGAGGTCTGCGGGTCGATCAGCTGGGTGGTGCCGAGGTCGACGCCCAGGTCGGCGGCCTTCTTGCGGATGACGTCCACGTCGCCGAGCAGGGTGAGGTCGCAGACGTCGCGGCGCAGCAGCACGTCGGCCGCGCGCAGTACGCGCTCCTCGGTGCCCTCCGGCAGCACCACGCGGCGGCGGTCCGAGCGGGCCTGCTCCAGGAGCTCGTGTTCGAACATCATCGGGGTGACCCGGCTGCTGCGCGCCACCGACATCCGGTTCAGCAGGTCCGCGGTGTCCACGTGCCGCTCGAAGAGGCCCAGTGCGGTCTCCGCCTTGCGCGGGGTGGCCGCGTTCAGCTTGCCCTCCAGGGCGAACAGCTCGCCCGCGGTCGGGAAGGAGCCGCCTGCCACCGAGACCACCGGGGTGCCGGGCGCGAGCCGCGACGCGAGCGTCAGGATCTCCTTGCCGGGGCGCTCGTCGAGGGTGAGCAGCACGCCCGCGATCGGCGGGGTGCCCGCACTGTGCGCGGCCAGCGAGCCCACGACCAGGTCGGAGCGGTCGCCGGGGGTGACGACCAGGCAGCCGGGGGTCAGCGCGTTGAGGAAGTTCGGCAGCATGGCGCCGCCGAAGACGAAGTCGACGGCGTCGCGCGCCAGGCCGGAGTCGTCACCGAGCAGGACCGTGCCGCCCAGTGCCTGGGTGATCTGTGCGACGGTCGGCGCGGACAGGGCGGCGTCGTCGGGGAGCACGTACGCGGGCACCGGCAGGCGGCGGTTGTCGTTGAGCTTCTCCGCTATCTGGGCGCGGTCGGGCGGCGACACCCGGTTCACGACCAGGGCCAGTACGTCGCAGCCCAGGCCGTCGTAAGCGCGGTAGGCGTTGCGGGCCTCGGCGCGGACCGATTCGGCGAACTGGTTCCTGCCGCCGACGACGGGGATGACCGAGGCGCCGAACTCGTTCGCCAGGCGTGCGTTGAGCGCCAGCTCGTCGGGGAGCTGGGTGTCGGCGAAGTCCGTACCCAGTACGAGCACCACCTCGTACCCGCGCGCCACCCGGTGGAAGCGGTCCACGAGCTGGGAGACCAGCTCGTCGGTGCCCTTCTCGGCCTGCAGGGCGGACGCCTCCTGATAGTCCATCCCGTACACCGTCGCCGGGTCCTGGGACAGCCGGTAGCGGGCCCGGAGCAGGTCGAAGAGGCGGTCGGGCCCGTCGTGCACCAGCGGGCGGAACACGCCCACCCGGTCCACCTGGCGGGTCAGGAGTTCCATGACTCCCAGCTCGACGACCTGGCGGCCGTCCCCCCGGTCGATGCCGGTCACGTACACGCTGCGTGTCACGCGTGCTCTCCGTCTCGTCTCGTCGTCTGTCCTCCGCAGGGCTCCGGGCAGCCGGCGAACCGGCTGCCCGACTCCACTGCGACCAGCATTTTTGCTGAGTTTGTACGGATAGGGTGGTCTTGCACCCTTGACAATACCTTTGGGCGTCGGTAGGGCGCCCGCCGGAGAAGGTCCCGCGGACAAGGGCCAAAGACCCCCTGTCCCGCTTGTCCCGGAGTATCCGGAAGCGCGCCGCGCATGCGGGCCGTGGAACAATTGGAACCTGGCTCACAAGTACCACCAAGAGCAGGAGACACAGCACGATGCGTATCGGAGTTCTCACCGCAGGCGGCGACTGTCCTGGGCTGAACGCCGTGATCCGGTCGGTCGTGCATCGCGCGGTCGCCGGCCACAACGACGAGGTCATCGGGTTCGAGGACGGCTTCAAGGGCCTCCTCGACGGTCACTACCGCCCCCTCGACCTCAACGCGGTCAGCGGCATCCTGGCTCGCGGCGGCACCATCCTCGGCTCGGCCCGGCTGGAGCGCGACCGGCTCCGCGAGGCCGCCGAGAACTGCGCCGAGCTCACCGCCAAGTACGGTATCGACGCCCTGATCCCGATCGGCGGCGAGGGCACCCTGACCGCCGCCCGGATGCTGTCGGACGCGGGCATGCCCGTCGTCGGCGTACCGAAGACCATCGACAACGACATCAACGGCACCGACCGCACCTTCGGTTTCGACACCGCCGTCGGCGTGGCCACCGAGGCCATAGACCGCCTCAAGACCACCGCCGAGTCGCACCAGCGCGTCATGGTCGTCGAGGTCATGGGCCGGCACGCCGGGTGGATCGCCCTGGAGTCCGGCATGGCGGGCGGCGCCCACGGCATCTGCCTCCCGGAGCGACCCTTCGAGGTGGACTCACTGGTCAAGATGGTCGAGGAACGCTTCGCGCGTGGCAAGAAGTTCGCCGTCATCTGCGTCGCCGAAGGCGCGCGCCCGGCCGAGGGGACCATGCCGTACGAGAAGGGCGTCATCGACCAGTTCGGCCACGAGCGCTTCACCGGCATCGGCACCCGCCTCGCCGTCGAACTGGAGGGCAGGCTCGGCAAGGAGGCCCGCCCGGTCATCCTCGGCCACGTCCAGCGCGGCGGCACCCCCACCGCCTACGACCGCGTCCTGGCGACCCGCTTCGGCTGGCACGCGGTGGAGGCGGCGCACGCCGGGCACTTCGGCAAGATGACGGCGCTGCGCGGCACGAGCATCGAGAGGGTGCCGCTCGCCGAGGGCGTCCACGAGCTGAAGACGGTCCCGGCCCACCGGATGGACGAGGCCGAGTCGGTCTTCTAGCCGGACGCCGGGGGCCGGGCCGGTCGCTCGCTGGACGCGGTGCCGGGCCGGCTCCCTGCCGGAAGGCGGTGGGTCGGCTCCCTGCCGTAAGGCGCCGGGGCCGTTTCCTTGCCGACGTGAGGGGCCGGGGCAGGCCGCCGCGCGGGAACGCAGGGCTCAGCGGGGGCCTTCGGCGCGCTCCCAGAACCGGGCCACTATGTCCTCCAGGAACTCCCGGCCCGCCGCACCGTCCCCCGCGTCCCCGACACCGCCTCCCCAGCCCAGTGTCGCCACCATTCGCGACTGGTAGTCGGCGTGCAGCCGCAGCAGTACGTCCTCCAGTACGCCGCCCTCCAGTGCTGCCCGCGGCACCGGCAGCAGCTTGGCCAGCGGCCGTACGTACGCCTGCCAGCGGGTCGTCACCGCGCTCCGCAGCAGTTCGGCCAGCTCCTCGTCGCGGCCGGCCGCGGTCACGAACTGGGCGGGGCTCAGGGAGAGTTCGGCGGCCAGCGCGGCGGACTGCCGTTCGTTGCCGCGCCACTTTCCCGTCTCCTCCATCCGTACGTACGCGTCCGCCCCGAGCCCGACCCGGCGGGCCAGGTCGGCCGCGTCGAGGCCGTGCGCGGTGCGGTGCTCGCGCAGGGTGCGCGCGGCATGCAGCAGTTCGGCCGGCGCGCACCACAGCACCCCGGCCAGGGCGGTCACCTCACGGCTGCTCGGGGCACGCAGCCCGCTCTCCCAGGCGGCCACCAGCTCGGGGCCCACATCCAGCCCGTACTGCGCGCGCAGCCCGTAGGCGACATGGCCGTGCACCATCCCGAGCGCCTCCCGGAGGCGGCGTGCGGCGGGCGCGTCGAAGGGCGGCGGGGCTTCGGACGGGGGAACGGCGGGGGGCTGGCGCACCGGCCCACGGTACGGAGCGAACGGGCCCGGTGGCTACGGTGCGTTCCCACGAGATCACTGCCGGAGCACACCTGAGAGGAAGGTCCAGGAGTGTCCCGGCCGGAATCTGTGAACTCTACGACCCAAAGGGTGTGTCGGCGGGGGCGGTGATGCATAGTCGCCGGAACCCGAGGACGAGCGAGGAGACACCGGTGGCGGAAGAGAAGCCCGAGAGGGCCGGGGCGGTGGGGGCCGGGGTGCGCAGGCGTGACCGCTCGCACTACCTGTATGTGGCGGTCATCGTGGCCGTGCTGCTGGGCATCGCGGTGGGGCTCCTGTTCCCGGGCGTGGCCAAGGACCTGAAGCCGATCGGCACCGGCTTCGTCAACCTGATCAAGATGCTGATCTCGCCGATCATCTTCTGCACGATCGTGCTGGGCATCGGCTCCGTGCGCAAGGCCGCCAAGGTCGGCGCGGTGGGCGGGCTCGCCCTCGGCTACTTCATGGTCATGTCGACCGTCGCGCTCGGCATCGGGCTGCTGGTCGGCAACGTGATCCACCCCGGCGACGGCCTCGACCTGAACGCGGGCAAGGAAGCGGGCGCCAAGCAGGCGGAGGGCGCCAGCGAGAGCACGGCCGACTTCCTGCTGAGCATCATCCCCAAGACGCTGGTCTCGGCCTTCACCGAGGGATCCGTGCTCCAGACGCTGTTCGTCGCGCTGCTGGTGGGCTTCGCGCTGCAGGCGATGGGCGCGGCGGGCGAGCCGGTGCTGCGCGGCGTGGGGCACATCCAGCGGCTGGTGTTCCGGGTGCTGGCGATGGTGATGTGGGCGGCGCCGGTGGGCGCGTTCGGAGCGATCTCGGCGGTGGTCGGCGAGACCGGGCTCAAGGCGCTGCAGTCGCTGGCGGTCATCATGATTGCCTTCTATGTGACCTGCGTGCTGTTCGTGTTCGTGGTGCTCGGGGTGATCCTGAAGCTCTGCACGGGCGTGAACATCTTCAAGCTGCTGAAGTACCTGGGGCGCGAGTTCCTGCTGATCCTGTCCACGTCGTCGTCGGAGACGGCGCTGCCGCGGCTGATCGCGAAGATGGAACACCTGGGGATCAGCAAGCCGGTCGTCGGCATCACGGTGCCGACCGGCTACTCCTTCAACCTGGACGGTACGGCGATCTACCTGACGATGGCGTCGCTGTTCATCGCCAACGCGATGGGGGACCCGCTGAACATCGGCGAGCAGATCGCCCTGCTCGGATTCATGATCATCGCGTCGAAGGGCGCGGCGGGAGTGACGGGCGCCGGCATCGCCACCCTGGCCGGCGGGCTCCAGTCGCACCGCCCCGAACTGGTCGACGGCGTGGGCCTGATCGTCGGCATCGACCGCTTCATGAGCGAGGCCCGCGCCCTGACGAACTTCGCGGGCAACGCCGTGGCGACGGTGCTGGTCGGGACGTGGACGAAGGAGATCGACCGGGAGCGGGTGGCAAGGGTCCTGGCCGGCCAGGAGCCCTTCGACGAACGCACCCTGATGGACGACGGCCACGGCGCGGAGGCCCCCGCCGCGGCCGAGGCCCCGGCTGCGGCGCCGATCCCGGCGCCTGCCCCCGAGCTGATGAAGACCCCGCCCGCGGCCACGAAGTAGCCGCCTCCGCCTCTGGGCGGGGCCGCGTCCTCCCCGGACGACGGCCCCGCCCTTTGTGCTGCCCTCGCACGCCACGCAGGCGGGCCCGTCCTGTGCGCTGGGGCGGGCCCGCCCTCTGTGCTGCCCCGCACGTCACGAAGCTGCCCCGCACGTCACGAAGGTGGGCCACCCGCACCCCGCGAGAGCCCGGACTCACCCAGCCAGGGCCGAGACCAGGGACCGGGCCTCCGCCACCGGGACGCCCGCCGACAGCAGGGCAGTGAGGGCCGCCGCCCGGCCCGCTTCCGCCGCCGGCAGCATCCCCTCGTTGACCGCCTCCATGAGGCCGAAGAGGGACTGCTCGTGCACATAGGCCAGCGCCGCCGCCGGCAGCGGCGAGCCGAACACCCCTGATTCCTGGCCGAGTTCGATCAGTGCGACACAGTCCTCGCGCACCGGCGTCAGCCGCTGCTTGATGACCTCCATCGTGACGCTCCGCTGCGCCAGCGCCACCAGCAGCCGGTAGCGGTCGGCGATCGCCCATACCGCCAGCGTCGCCCGCGCCAGCGCCTCCGCCGGGTCGTCCACCCCCGCGCGGCCGGCCGCGTGCACCTCGATGACCGCCTGAGCCGCGCCGTCCACGAGCGCGGCCACCAGCGCCTCCCGGTTCGGGAAGTGCCCGTAAACGGTGCGCCGTACGACACCGGCCGCCCGCGCGATGTGATCCATGCTCGCGTCCGGGTCGCGCAGCAGTTCCGCCAGTGCGACATCCATGATGCGGCGGCGGTTCGCGTCCGCCCGCGCCGAGCTACCCGTACCGGTGGTCATGGACCCATTTTGCACACAGCTGTGCATTCCCGTAACTTGCACACTGCTGTGTAGTTGCACAATGCTGTGCAAGCAGGAAGCGTCAGATGATGACAAATGAGGTGGAAACCGTGCGACTGGTCGCGACTCAGCCGGTGGACGAAATGGACCGGCCCTATCCGAGGCGTTGGTGGGCCCTGCTGGTGCTCTGCCTCAGCCTGCTGATCATCGTGATGGCCAACACCGCCCTCACGGTCGCGGCCCCGGACATGACCAAGGACCTCGGGCTGAACAGCGCGGACCTCCAGTGGGTGGTCGACGGATACACCGTTCCGTACGCCGCGCTGATGCTGCTGCTCGGCGCGATCGGTGACAAGTACAGCCGCCGCGGCGCCCTCGTCCTCGGACTGCTGGTCTTCGGCGGCGCCTCCATAGCCGGCTCGCTCGTCGGCAGCGCCGACGGGGTCATCGCCTCCCGCGCGGTGATGGGCGTCGGCGCCGCGATGATCATGCCCGCGACGCTCTCCCTGCTGGCCGCCACCTTCCCGCGTGCCGAGCGCGCCAAGGCGATCGTGCTCTGGACCGCCACCGCGGGCCTCGCCATCGCCGCGGGCCCGCTGGTCGCAGGAGCGCTGCTCGAAGACCACGGCTGGGCCTCGACCTTCCTGATCAACGTGCCCGTGGCCGCCCTCGCGATCATCGGCGCCTTCGTCCTCGTACCGCCGTCCAGGGCGGCCACCCACGGCCGGATCGACTACGTCGGCGGCCTGCTGTCCGTCGTCTGGGTCGCCGCCCTGATCTTCGCGATCATCGAGGGCCCGCACTTCGGCTGGGACGCCAAGGCGATCGGCGCGGCCGTCGTCGCGGGTGTCGGCCTGCTCCTGTTCGTTCTGTGGGAGCTGCGCCACCCGCGCCCGGTGCTCGACGTACGGCGCTTCCTCGACCGCGGCTTCGCGGGCTCCAACCTCGCCGTCGCGCTCTTCTTCCTGGCCGTCTTCGGCGCGTTCTACTTCCTCACCCAGCACCTGCAGTTCGTGCTCGGCTTCAACGCTCTGGAGACCGGCGTACGGATGCTGCCGCTGGCCGGTGCGGTCTTCGCCGGCTCCGCGCTGACCGGCTTCCTCACCCCGCGCCTGGGCATGAAGACCACCGTCACGGCCGGCATGCTCGGCGGCACGGTCGCGCTCGCCCTGCTCACCCGTATCGACGAGGCGTCGGGCTACGGCGACTTCGTCGCTCCCCTGATCGTCCTCGGCCTCGCGATCGGACTTGCGCTCTCCCCCTGCACCGACGCGATCATGGGCGCCTTCCCCGAGTCCGAACTCGGCGTCGGCGGCGCGGTCAACGACACCTCGCTGGAGCTGGGCGGCTCGCTGGGCATCGCCGTCCTCGGCTCGGTGCTCGCCGGTTCGTACTCCTCGCACCTGGCCGACTCCACGGGCGGCACCAAGCTGCCCGCCGACGCCCTCGACACCGCCCAGGACTCCGTCGGCGCCGGCTACGCGGTCGCCCAGGGCATCGGCGACAAGGCGAGCGAACTGGCCGCCCAGGCCGCCAGGGCCACCACCCCCGAGCAGGCGGCCCAGCTCAAGGGCCAGGCCGGCCAACTCGCCCAGGGAGCCAAGGACATGGCGGACGCGGTCGGCTCCGCCTTCTCCGACGCGGTCGCGCACACCAGTCTGGTCGGCGCGGTGGTCCTCGCCGCCGGCACGGCACTGGTCGCGGTGCTCCTGCCTCGTGGCGCCGCCGCCCAGCAGTCAAGTGAATTGGACGGAGTTCACTCCAACGAGCAGGATCTGGAAGGGTAATCGATTCTGCGGGGCACCGACTGCGTACGTTCGTGGTGACCATCCCAGACCCCGGTGAGTCCGTCCCGAGACCGAATCCGCCGCAAGGCCGAATCCGTCTCACGACCGCAGACAATCCGAATCACCTGGGGTGGGTCGTATGCCGGAAACATCCGTCGGGCAACCCGTGCAACTGCGCCGTGCCGGAAGCACCCTCGTCCTCTCGCTCACCGGCGAGCTGGACCTCTTCTCGGCCCTGGGGTGCGCCCCGCAGATCGACAGGGCCCTCTTCGCGCAGCCGCCCCGCACGGTCGCCGACCTGCGCGGGGTCACGTTCATCGACTGCAGCGGCCTCGCCCTGCTGCTCAGGGTGCGCACCCGGGTCGCCCGCTGGGGAGGCGAGTTCGCGCTCCACTGCCCGGACCGCGCCAAGCTCAGGATCCTGCGGTACGTGGACGTGGGGGAGCCGCTCCGCTTCGTCGAGGCCCTGCCCGGCGACGGGGCGGCGCCCGCCGCCGGGGCCGGCCCCGGCGGCGGGCAGAAGGCCGGCATCCACTCCCGGCAGCCCTCGCTGCCCTGACCCGAAGTGCGTGTCTCCCGCGCGCGGGCCGTGAGGCGACTGCGAGGCGGAGAGGGGGCAAAAAGAAATACCCCGGCGAGATTGACAGCCGGGGTATTTCTCTGCGTATATTGGGCGTTTCCATGACTGCACCTAGAAAAGGTCATGGAGAAGCGCCATGACCACACCTTAACCCAGTGGGGGAAGCCTTGTCAACCGAGGAATTGTCAACCCGGGAATTGCAGCAGGAACAGCAATTCATCGACGGGCTGTACGAGCGCCTCGACGCGCTCCGCGCGCAGGCCGAGTCCGCCGTGCAGGGCTCCTTCGCCCAGCGGGGCAACGGACTCCAGGCCCGGGTGGAGCGGGAGATCACCGTCACGGAGCGCTCCGCCACCCTCGCCGCCCTGAACGCGGCGGACTCCGGCCTCTGCTTCGGCCGCCTCGACTTCGCGCCCGGCACGGAGGGCGGCGCGACCCACCACATCGGCCGCCGGGGAATCCGCCGTGACGACGCCGAACGCACCCCGCTGCTGATCGACTGGCGGGCCCCCGTCGCCCGCCCCTTCTACCTCGCCACCGGCCACACCCCGATGGGACTGCGCCGGCGCCGCCACCTCACCACCCGGGGCCGCACCGTCACTGCCCTGCACGACGAGATCCTCGACCTCGGCGACACCACCCGCACCGGGCACGAGGACCCGAGCGGCGACGCCGTCCTGCTCGCCGCACTGAACGGCGCCCGCACCGGCCGGATGGCCGACATCGTGCAGACCATCCAGGCCGAGCAGGACCGCATCATCCGCGCCCCCCACCGCGGCGTCCTCGTCGTCGAGGGCGGCCCCGGCACCGGCAAGACCGCAGTCGCCCTGCACCGCGCCGCCTATCTGCTCTACGCACACCGCGAGCAGCTGGCCCGCCGCGCCGTCCTGGTGGTCGGCCCCAACCCCGCCTTCCTCGGCTACATCGGCGACGTCCTGCCCTCCCTCGGCGAGACCGGCGTCCTGCTCGCCACCACCGGCGAGCTCTTCCCCGGCGTCACCGCCACCGGCACCGACACCCCCGGGGCCGCCGCCGTCAAGGGCCGCGCCACCATGGCCGACGCGCTCGCCCGGACGGTACGCGAGCGCCAGGGAGTCCCCGACGACGTCCTGGAGATCGCCCACGAGCAGCAGACGCTCCGCATCGACCGCGCCATGGCCGAGGACGCCCGGCACCACGCCCGCACCACCCGCCTCCCGCACAACCTGGCCCGCGGCCACTTCGGCAGGTACCTCCTGGACGCGCTCACCGAGCAGCTCGCCGACACCATCGGCCGCGAGCCCTACGAAGCCATCGCCGAGGAACTGGGCGAGGAGATCCCGGACGGCAACCTGCTGGACACCGCCGAGATCGAGCAGCTCGGCAAGGAGATCGCCGGTAACCCCGACGTCACCGCCGCGATCGAAGGACTCTGGCCGGAGCTCACCCCCGAGCAGCTGGTCACCGACTTCCTGGCGGACCCCGCCGGGCAACTGGCCGGAGAAGAAACGGAGTTGATCCGGCGCGAGGCGGGTGCCCCCTGGACCTCCGCCGACGTACCCCTCCTGGACGAGGCCGCCGAACTGCTGGGTCAGGACGACCACGCCGCCCGGCAGGCGGCTGCCCGCGCCTACGAGGAGCGGGTCGCCTACGCCAAGGGCGTGCTGGACGTGTCCTACGGCTCGCGCACCTACGAGTTCGAGGACCTCGACGACGAGGACTCCGAGGTGCTCGGCGCACACGACCTCATCGACGCCGAACGGTTCGCCGAACGCCACGAGGAGGGCGACCACCGCAGCGCCGCGGCCAGAGCCGCCACCGACCGCACCTGGGCGTTCGGCCACATCATCGTGGACGAGGCGCAGGAACTGTCCGCGATGGCGTGGCGGCTGCTGATGCGCCGCTGCCCGACGCGCTCGATGACCCTGGTCGGCGACCCGGCGCAGACCGGCGACCCGGCCGGCTGCGACTCCTGGAAGCAGATCCTCGACCCGTACGTCGGCGACCGCTACGAGCACACCCGGCTCGGCGTCAACTACCGCACCCCCGCCGAGATCATGGAGGTCGCGGCCCGGGTCATGCGCACCGCCGACCCCTCGTTCGAGCCGCCCGCCTCCGTGCGCGCCACGGGCACCCCGCCCTGGGAGTGGGTCGCCCCGGCGGCACGGCTTCCCCGCGCCGTCGCCGAAGCGGTCGCCGAGGCCGAAGCGGCGGGCCGCCAGGGGCGGATCGCCGTCGTCGCCCCCGCCGACCTGCTCCCCGCCCTGGCGAAGGAAATGCCAGGCGCCGCGCACGGGCCCGCCCCCGACCTCACCGCCCGCGTCGTGCTGCTCGCCCCGCACCAGGCGAAGGGCCTGGAGTTCGACACGGTGGTGGTGGCGGAACCGGACCGGATCAGGTCGCTCTCGCCGCGCGGGCTGAACGACCTGTACGTGGCGCTGACCCGGGCCACTCAGGAGCTGGGCCTGGTCCACACCGGGGGCTGGGACCTCACGCCGGCCTGAGCCGCCCGTGGGACCTGAAAGCCGGCCTGAGCGGCTCGTGGGACCTCACGCCGGCCTGAGCGGCTCGTGGGACCTCACGCCGGCCTGAACGGCCCGTGGGACCTCACGCCGGCCTGAACCACACGGTGGCCAGCGGCGGCAGCGTCAGCGAGATGCTCACCGGGCGGCCGTGCCGGGGGACCGACTCCGGCTTCAGCGGCTCCGGATGGTGCAGACCGCTGCCTCCGTAGCGCTCCGCGTCCGTGCTGAGGACCTCCGTCCACGCCGGCACGCCCTCCGGTACGCCGATCCGGAAGCCCTGCCGTACGACCGGGGAGAAGTGCGACACCGCGAGCAACGGGCTGCCGTCCGCGTCGTAACGCAGGAACGCGAAGACGTTGTCCTCCGCGCCGTCGCCCTCCACCCAGGCGAACCCCTCCGGGACGGTGTCCCGCTCCCACAGGGCGGGAGTCGCCGTGTAGGCGGTGTTCAGGTCGCGGACCAGGTCGCGCACGCCCCGGTGGTCGGCCTCGGCGCCGTACGAGGGATCGAGCAGCCACCAGTCGGGGCCGTGCGCCTCCGACCACTCCGCTCCCTGCGCGAACTCCTGCCCCATGAACAGGAGTTGCTTGCCCGGGTGGGCCCACATGAAGCCCAGGTAGGCGCGGTGGGTGGCGCGCTGCTGCCACCAGTCGCCGGGCATCTTGCCGACCAGCGAGCGCTTGCCGTGCACCACCTCGTCGTGGGAGATCGGCAGGACGTAGTTCTCGCTGTACGCGTAGACCATCGAGAAGGTCATCTCGTGGTGGTGGTACTTGCGGTGCACCGGCTCCTTGGCTACGTAGCCGAGGGAGTCGTGCATCCAGCCCATGTTCCACTTCAGCCCGAAGCCGAGACCCCCGATGCCGTCGGGGCCCAGGTCGTGGGTGGCCCGGGTGACGCCGCCCCAGGCGGTGGACTCCTCGGCGATGGTGACGACGCCGGGATTGCGGCGGTAGACGGTGGCGTTCATCTCCTGGAGGAAGGCGACGGCGTCGAGGTTCTCCCGGCCGCCGTGCGCGTTGGGCACCCACTGGCCCTCCTCGCGCGAATAGTCGAGGTAGAGCATCGAGGCGACCGCGTCGACCCGTAGGCCGTCGATGTGGAACTCCTCGCACCAGTACGTCGCGTTCGCCACCAGGAAGTTGCGGACCTCGGTGCGGCCGTAGTCGAACTCCAGGGTTCCCCAGTCGGGGTGGGCCGACTTCCGCGGGTCCTCGTGCTCGTACAGCGGCCGCCCGTCGAACTCGGCGAGCGCCCAGGCGTCCCGCGGGAAGTGCGCGGGCACCCAGTCGACGATCACCCCGATGCCCGCCCTGTGCAGCGCGTCGACCAGGAAGCGGAAGTCGTCGGGGGTGCCGAGGCGGGCGGTCGGCGCGTAGAAACCGGTGACCTGGTAGCCCCAGGAGCCGCCGAAGGGGTGCTCGGCCACCGGCATCAGCTCGACGTGGGTGAAGCCCAGGTCGGCGACGTACGCGGGGAGCTGTTCGGCCAGCCCGCGGTAGGTGAGGCCGGGGCGCCAGGAGGCGAGGTGCACCTCGTAGACGGAGAACGGCGCCTCGTGCACCGGCCGCCGGCCGCGGCCCGCCATCCACTCCCCGTCCTGCCACGTGTGGTGGGCGGCGGTGACCACCGACGCGGTCGCGGGCGGCACCTCCGTGCGGCGCGCCATCGGATCGGCGCGCAGGGTGTGCGAGCCGTCCGGGCGGGTGATGTCGAACTTGTAGAGCGCCCCCTCCCCGACACCGGGCAGGAACAGCTCCCACACCCCGCTGCCGCCGAGCGAGCGCATCGGGCTCGCGGTGCCGTCCCAGAGGTTGAAGTCGCCGACGACGCGCACACCGCGTGCGTGGGGGGCCCAGACGGTGAACCGGGTGCCGGTGACGTCCTGGTGGGTGAGCGGCTGCGCGCCCAGCGCCTTCCACAGCTCCTCGTGCCGGCCCTCGCCGATCAGGTGCAGGTCGAGCCCGCCGAGTGCCGGCAGGAAGCGGTACGGGTCGTCGGTCTCCATCTCGTTGTCGTCGTACGTCACCAGCAGCCGGTAGGCGGGGACCTCGGTGAAGGGCAGCAGCCCGGAGAAGAACCCGCCGCCGTCGTCGGTGAGCGGGGCCCGCAGCCCCTGCGCGAGGACCGTCACCGCCTTGGCGTAAGGGCGCAGCACCCGCAGGAGGACGCCGTCGGGGGTGGGGTGCGCGCCGAGCACCCCGTGCGGATCGTGATGGGTGCCGGACAGCAGCCGGTAGCGGTCCGCCTCCTCCAGCGGCGGTGCCGGCCGCACTCCGGGAGGCGGCGCCTGCACCTCCGCGGTCCCGGGTGCCGGTGCCTGCGCCTCTGCGAGCCCGGGGGGCTGCGCCTCCGCGGTCCCGGGTGCCGGCGCCTGCACCTCCGCGGTCCCGGGTGCCGGTGCCTGCGCCTCTGCGAGCCCGGGGGGCTGCGCCTGTGTGGCCCTGCGGGCCGGTGCCTCCGCGGCCCTGGGGGCCGGTGTTTCCGCGGCCCCGGGGCGGGCCGCCGCGGACTTGGGCCTGGCGGCCTTCGCAGCCTTGGTGTCCTTGGGGGCCTTGGGCCTGGGGGTCACGGGGTGTCCTCTCGGTGGTCGGCTCGGGATCCGCTTCGGGGTGGTGCGCGGGCGCGGTCAGGGTGCGGGCGAAGCTGCCAGCCGCCGGACCGCGGCCATCGGCACGGTCAGCCAGTCGGGCCGGTGCCTGGCCTCGTACAGCACCTCGTACACGGCCTTGTCGGTCTCGTACGCCCGCAGCAGTACGGGCATCTCGCGCGGGTCGCTGCCCGCGGATGCCGCGTACCCGTCGCAGTAGGCGGAGCGGCAGTCGGCCGCCCAGTCCGGCTGCCAGGGCTGGTGCATGCGGGCCGCGTAGTCGAACGAACGGAGCATGCCGGCCACGTCGCGCACCACGGGCTGCGGCCTGCGCCGCTCGGTGAGCGGCTTCGACGGCTCGCCCTCGAAGTCGATCACCGACCAGACGCCGTCCGGGCCGCGCAGGACCTGGCCCAGGTGCAGATCGCCGTGCACCCGCTGGGCCGTGACGAACGGGCCGCCCGACCCCAGGTCCCGCACGGCGTCGAAGGCCTCGCGCAGCCCCGCCGCGTAGGGCCGCACCGCGGGGACGGCCTGCACCACCGCCGCCAGCCGTTCGGTCATCCGGTCGGCCATGAGGGCGGCCTGGGGGCGGCCGAGGGTGAGGGTGGGCAGGGCGGCGGCCAGCGCGGTGTGCACCTCGGCGGTGGCCCGGCCCAGTGCGTACGCCTCCATGGTGAAGTCCCGCCCGGTGGCCAGCGCCTTCAGCGCGAGCTGCCAGCCGTCGTCGGCACCGCGCAGGAAGGGCTGGAGCACGCCGAGCGTGAACGGCTCGTAGGCGTCGTCGGGGTTGGCACCCTCGAACCAGGCGACCGGCGCCGGGACCCGGGCGCACCGCTCGTGCGCGAGGGCGAGCGGCAGCTCCAGGTCGGGGTTGGATCCCGCGTGGAGCCGCCGGAAGACCTTCAGGATGTACGCGTCCCCGTACACCAGGGAGGAGTTGGACTGCTCGGTGCCCAGGGCGCGCGGGGCGAGAGCAGCCGGGATGTCCGCCTTCGGGTCCTTCTCGAAGGAGAGCGGCCCGAGCGTGCCCGGCGTCCGCAGCCGCTCCAGCAGCAGCCCCGCCAGCCGCGGGTCGGCCAGGCCCTCGTACAGCGTGTACCCGGCCAGCGGCCCGTGCGGTACGCGGCCGATCAGGGCTGACGCCAGGGTCGGCGGCAGTGACCGGCGCACTCCGAGGAACAGCTGGTAGCAGTCCGTCGGCGGCGCGGCACCCGGCGGCGTCCCGGGCGGGCCGGGAGCCGGCGGGTGGTGGGCCCGTATGAGCAGGTGGAGCAGGCCGGGCGAACCGGCCGGCGGCAGCAGCTCGGTCGCCGACACCAGGGTGATCGCGGCTATCGGCCGGCCCTTGCCCGCGAACCACCGCTGCCGGGGCAGCCAGGAGCGCAGCAGCGGGGCCAGCGAGGCCAGGAGCGCGGTCTGAGCGGGAGAAGGCGGGGCGTGCGTAACGGCTTCCGACATGGCGTCGCGTCCTTCCGCGTCGCGGACAGGGAGGTGCCAGGGGTACGTAGCGAGTGCCCGGCCGGAGGCGGGGGAAACCGTCTCCGGCCGGGCAGAGGCTCTGGAGCCCGTCCGGGGGATCAGACCGGCGCCGGTCCCGTGACGAGCCCCTGGACCGGTTCCGGTGCGGTGCGCAGCCGGAACCAGAGGAACCCGTGCCCCGCCAGGGTCAGCAGGTACGGCAGTTCACCGATGGCCGGGAAGCGGACCCCGCCGATCAGTTCCACCGGGTGCCTGCCGCTGAACGCCTGCAGGTCGAGCTCGGTGGGCTGGGCGAAGCGGGAGAAGTTGTGCACGCACAGCACCAGGTCGTCCTCGCCGTCCCGCGTCGAGGGGGCTTCCCGCAGGAAGGCCAGCACCGCGGGGTTCGACGAGGGCAGTTCGGTGTACGAGCCAAGACCGAAGGCGGGATTCTGCTTGCGGATCTCGATCATGCGGCGGGTCCAGTGCAGCAGCGACGACGGGGAGGTCATCGAGGCTTCGACGTTGGTCACCTGGTAGCCGTAGACCGGATCCATGATCGTCGGCAGGGAGAGCCGGCCCGGATCGCAGGAGGAGAACCCCGCGTTGCGGTCGGGGGTCCACTGCATCGGTGTGCGCACCGCGTCGCGGTCGCCCAGCCAGATGTTGTCGCCCATGCCGATCTCGTCGCCGTAGTAGAGGATCGGCGAGCCGGGCAGGGACAGCAGCAGCGCGGTGAACAGCTCGATCTGGTTGCGGTCGTTGTCCAGCAGCGGGGCCAGCCGCCGGCGGATGCCGATGTTGGCGCGCATCCGCGGGTCCTTGGCGTACTCCGCGTACATGTAGTCGCGTTCCTCGTCGGTGACCATTTCCAGGGTCAGCTCGTCGTGGTTGCGCAGGAAGATGCCCCACTGGGCGTTGTGCGGGATGGCCGGTGTCTTGGCGAGGATTTCCGAGACCGGGTAGCGCGACTCCCGGCGCACGGCCATGAAGATGCGCGGCATCACCGGGAAGTGGAACGCCATGTGGCACTCGTCGCCGCCCTTGGTGAAGTCGCCGAAGTAGTCGACGACGTCCTCCGGCCACTGGTTCGCCTCGGCCAGCAGCACCGTGTCCGGGTAGAACGCGTCGATCTCCTCGCGCACCCGCTTCAGGAACGCGTGGGTGCGGGGCAGGTTCTCACAGTTGGTGCCCTCCTCCTGGTAGAGGTAGGGAACCGCGTCCAGCCGGAATCCGTCGATGCCCAGGTCCAGCCAGAAGCGCAGGGCGGAGATGATCTCCTCCTGCACCTTCGGGTTCTCGTAGTTGAGGTCCGGCTGGTGGGAGAAGAAGCGATGCCAGTAGTACTGCTTGCGGACCGGGTCGAAGGTCCAGTTGGACGTCTCGGTGTCGACGAAGATGATCCGCGCGTCCTGGTACTGCTTGTCGTCGTCCGCCCAGACGTAGTAGTCGCCGTACGGGCCCTCGGGGTCGCTCCTGGACTGCTGGAACCACTCGTGCTGGTCGCTGGTGTGGTTCATGACGAAGTCGATGATCACGCGCATGCCGCGCTGGTGCGTGGCGTCGACGAACTCCACGAAGTCCGCGAGGTCCCCGAACTCCGGCAGCACCGCGGTGTAGTTGGAGACGTCGTAGCCTCCGTCGCGCAGCGGCGACATGAAGAACGGCGGCAGCCAGAGGCAGTCGACGCCAAGCCACTGGAGGTAGTCCAGCTTGGCGGTGATGCCCTTGAGGTCGCCGACGCCGTCGCCGTTGCTGTCCTGGAAGGACCGGACGAGGACCTCGTAGAACACGGCGCGCTTGAACCACTCGGGGTCCCGGTCCTTCGCCGGAGTGTCCGAGAAGGTGTCCTGCACGGGCTCGTTGACGATCATGTGGGTGACCCTCCGGTCAGCGGGGACGGTCGCAGGGTGACGAGGTGCGCGGGAGTCCGTCCCGGCTCCAGGCGCACGTACGTGGCCCTGCCCCAGTGGTAGGTCTCGCCGGTGAGCTCGTCGCGTACCGGGACGGTCTCGTGCCATCCGTGGCCGAGCGCCGGCATGTCCAACGAGACCGTGGCCTCCTGGGTGTGGTGGGGGTCGAGGTTCACGACCACCAGAACGGTGTTCGATGTGCCGCTCTCCCCGGTGGCTCCACTGCTCGTTCCATTGCTGTCGGCGCGCTTGGAGTAGGCGAGGACCGCGTCGTTGTCCGTCTGGTGGAAGTGGATGTTCCGCAGCTGCTGGAGTGCGGGGTGCGCGCGCCGCAGCCGGTTGAGGGTGGTGATCAGCGGTGCGATCGTCCGGCCCTCCCGTTCGGCCGACTCCCAGTCGCGAGGCCTGAGTTGGTACTTCTCCGAGTGGAGGTACTCCTCGCTGCCCTCGCGGACGGGGGTGCTCTCGCACAGTTCGTAGCCCGCGTACACACCCCAGGAGGGGGACAGGGTCGCGGCCAGTACGGCCCGCACCTCGAACGCGGGGCGGCCGCCGTGCTGGAGGTAGGCGTGCAGGATGTCGGGGGTGTTCACGAAGAAGTTGGGCCGCATGCACGCGGCACTCTCCCCGGACAGTTCGGTGAGGTACTCGGTCAGCTCGGCCTTGGTGTTGCGCCAGGTGAAGTAGGTGTACGACTGCTGGAACCCGACGGCACCCAGCGTGCGCATCATGGCGGGCCTGGTGAACGCCTCGGCCAGGAAGATCACATCGGGGTCGGTGCGCCGGATGTCGGCGAGCACCGTCTCCCAGAAGACGACCGGCTTGGTGTGCGGGTTGTCGACGCGGAAGATCCGCACGCCGTGCGCCATCCACAGCCGGAGTATCCGCAGGGTCTCCGCGACCAGCCCCGGCATGTCGGCGTCGAAGGCTATCGGGTAGATGTCCTGGTACTTCTTCGGCGGGTTCTCCGCGTACGCGATGGTGCCGTCGGGGCGGTGGTGGAACCACTCGGGGTGCTCGCTCACCCAGGGGTGGTCCGGGGAGCACTGGAGCGCGAAGTCGAGCGCCACCTCCATCCGCAGACCGCGCGCGGTCTCGACGAAGTGGTCGAAGTCCTCGAAGGTGCCGAGGTCCGGGTGGATCGCGTCGTGCCCGCCGTCCGGGGAGCCGATCGCCCACGGCACCCCGACGTCGGAGTCGGAGGCGGACAGGGTGTTGTCCGGGCCCTTGCGGTACGTCCTGCCGATCGGGTGAACCGGCGGCAGGTACACCACGTCGAAACCCATGGCGGCGACCGCGGGCAGCCGCCGCGCGGCCGTGCGGAACGTACCGGAGACGGCCGGGAGTCCGCCCTCGGCCGCCCGTGCGCCCTCGGAGCGCGGGAAGAACTCGTACCAGGAACCGAAGAGCGCCCGCTTGCGTTCGACCAGCAACGGCAGCGGATCGGAGGCGGAGAGCGGCTCGCGCAGCGGGTGGCGGGCCAGGGCGGCGTCGACCTCGGGGGCCAGGGCCGCGGCGAGCCGGGCGGGGGCGGGCCCGGCGGTGTCGCGCAGGGCGTCCACCGCGGCGAGCACGGCCTCGCGGCCCTCGTCCTTCGGCACGCCTTCCGCGGCCCGCTCGTACAGCTCCGCGCCCTCGGCGAGGACGAGTTCGGTGTCCTGGCCGGCCGGGATCTTGATCCCGGCGTGGTGCCGCCAAGTGGCGACGGGGTCCCCCCACGCCTCCACCGTGTACGACCACAGTCCCTCGCCGTCCGGAGTCACCTCTGCGCCCCACCGGTCGCTGCCGGGGGCCAGTTCGCGCATCGGGGTCCAGGGGCCCGGGCGGCCCCCGGGATCGCGCAGGATCACGTTGGCGGCCACGGCATCATGGCCCTCGCGGAATACGGTGGCGGAGACCTGGAACGTTTCTCCCACCACCGCCTTGGCCGGCCTTCTGCCGCGGTCCACGGCGGGAAGGACGTCCAGGACGGGGATACGACCGATCAATGCGCTCACCTGTCCGCGTTCACTCGGGGTCTCGGAGGGGATGGGGCGAGGGTTCGACTCAGGTGTCCGGGTGCTCCTTTTACGAGTACCGGGGGAGGCTTCCCCTACACATCGGGGGGTCAATCCGGTGCTATGCCGTCTACTGTCGCGTAACGGTGCGGACGCGGCATGTCGTGGCCGAAAACAATGGGGCCGCCCGGGTCAGTCGGGGCGAGGCCGGCGCTCGGGGGCGAACAGGCGGGCCCCGGTGCCCCAGTGGGCAGAGCCGCCCGCCCGCTCCCGGTGACCGCTCCCGCCGACGGCGGCCGGCCGCTTCGCCCGGGCGGGTGAGGGGGGGGCCGCGGCCACGCGGGCCGGCCGGCCCCCGCCCCGGCGGGAGACGCGGATCCAGCCGCCGGTCCCGGTGCCGACGACCTGCGCCCGGACACCCGCACCGGGGCCCCCGGGCCGGCTGCACGGCCCGGCCGACGGCCGGCTGTCCCGGTGGACCCGGCCGCGCCCCGGGCGTCGGTTCCGTTGCCCTCCTCACGCGCCGGCGCACCGCCGCCCACCTCCGTGGAGCACGCGCGCACCGCCCCGCCCGCGCGGCGCGCGCCCGCACCCCCGTGCCCGAGCCCCCCCACCCCGTACCCGTCGCACGCACTGCCCTACGTATGGCGGAATTTCGCCCCGTGCCGCACAGTGCGCCTCCCGCCGTCCCCGGGCGTGTGCGCCGCCCCGCACCGGCCCGGCCGCTCCCGGCCGCCGGGTGTGCGCCGTCGAGCGGACGCGGGGAAGCCCACTACCGTCGAAGGGCGGGGCGGACGCACGCGCGGTGGGTCCGCCCGCAATCCTTGTCGTCCCCTGCGAAGGTGGTCACGTGAAGGCAATCCGTCGGTTCACCGTGCGTCCCGTACTTCCCGATCCCCTCCGGCCGCTCAGTGATCTCGCCCGGAACCTGCGCTGGTCCTGGCACACCGAGACCCGGGAACTGTTCCAGGCCGTCGACCCGGAGGGGTGGCAGGCGTCCGGCGAGGACCCGGTGCGGCTGCTGGGAGCCGTCTCCGCCGAGCGGCTGGCCGCGCTGGCCGACGACCGCAGGTTCCTGCGCCGGCTCGGGGCCGTCGCCGACGACCTCGCGGACTACCTCGGCGGACGCCGCTGGTACCAGACACAGGCGGAGCGCGAGGACGCCGAACTGCCCCGCGCACTGGCCTACTTCTCGCCCGAGTTCGGAGTGACGGCCGCCCTGCCGCAGTACTCGGGCGGCCTCGGGATCCTCGCCGGCGACCACCTGAAGGCCGCCAGCGACCTCGGGGTGCCGCTCATCGGGGTCGGCCTGCTCTACCGGCACGGCTACTTCCGCCAGTCCCTGTCCCGCGACGGCTGGCAGCAGGAGCACTACCCGGTGCTCGACCCCAACGAGCTCCCCGTCGGCCTCCTGCGCGAGGCCGACGGCACCCCCTGCCGGGTGACCCTCACCCTGCCCGGCGGCCGCCTGCTGCGCGCCCACATCTGGCAGGCCAGGGTGGGCCGCGTACCACTCCTGATGCTCGACTCCGACGTGGAGGAGAACGGGCCGGGGGAGCGCGACGTCACCGACCGGCTCTACGGCGGCGGCAGCGAGCACCGGCTGCTGCAGGAGATGCTGCTGGGGATCGGCGGCGTGCGCGCGGTACGGACGTACTGCAGGCTGACCGGACACCCCGAACCCGAGGTCTTCCACACCAACGAGGGCCACGCCGGCTTCCTCGGCCTGGAACGCATCCGCGAACTCGGCGACCAGGGGCTGGAGTTCGACGCCGCACTGGAAACGGTCCGGGCCGGCACCGTCTTCACCACCCACACCCCCGTCCCGGCCGGCATCGACCGCTTCGACCGCGAACTGGTCGCCCGCCACTTCGGCCACGACGGCGAACTGGCCGGAGTGGACGTGGAACACGTCCTTGGGCTCGGCATGGAGACATACCCCGGCGGCGAGCCCAACCTCTTCAACATGGCCGTGATGGGACTGCGGCTCGCCCAGCGCGCCAACGGCGTCTCCACCCTGCACGGCGCCGTCAGCCGCGAGATGTTCGCCGGCCTCTGGCCGGGCTTCGACCCGGAGGAAGTGCCCCTGACCTCCATCACCAACGGGGTGCACGCCCCCACCTGGGTCGCCCCCGAGGTGGTCAGGATCGGCGCGCGGCAGATCGGCGCCGGCCGCACCGAGGACGCGCTGGCCGTGGGCGGCTCGCCCCGCTGGGACGCCGTGGCGGAGATCTCCGACGCCGAGGTGTGGGACCTGCGCCGGGTGCTCCGCGAGAACCTGGTGCACGAGGTGCGCAGCAGGCTGCGCGCCTCCTGGCTCCAGCGCGGCGCGGTGCAGGCCGAACTCGGCTGGATCGAAGGGGTACTGGATCCCGACGTGCTGACCATCGGATTCGCCCGCCGGGTCCCCTCGTACAAACGGCTCACCCTGATGCTGCGCGACCGCGACCGGCTGCGGGAACTGCTCCTGCACCCCGAGCGGCCCGTCCAGATCGTCGTCGCGGGCAAGGCGCACCCCGCCGACGACGGCGGGAAGCGGCTCGTTCAGGAACTGGTGCGGTTCACCGACGACCCCCGGGTCCGCCACCGCATCGTCTTCCTGCCCGACTACGGGATGCGGATGGCGCAGAAGCTCTACCCGGGGTGCGACGTCTGGCTGAACAACCCGCTGCGCCCGCTGGAGGCCTGCGGCACCAGCGGAATGAAGGCCGCGCTCAACGGCTGCCTCAACCTGTCCGTGCTGGACGGCTGGTGGGACGAATGGTTCGAGCCCGACTTCGGCTGGGCCATCCCGACCGCCGACGGGACCGCCACCGACGAGGACCGGCGCGACGACCTGGAGGCCAACGCCCTCTACGAACTGATCGAGCGGCGCGTGGCCCCCCGCTTCTACGAGAAGGGGCGCGGCCAACTGCCCGACCGGTGGATCGAGATGGTCCGCTGCACTCTGGTGTCCCTGGGGCCCAAAGTGCTCGCCGGGCGGATGGTGCGCGAGTACGTCGACCGGCTCTACACCCCGGCCGCCCGTGCCCACCGCGCCCTCACCCCGAACGCGGCACGGGAACTTGCCGCTTGGAAGAGCCGGGTCCGGGCCGCCTGGCCCTACGTCGCCGTCGACCACGTCGAGGCGGTCTCCGCCACCGCCGTCAACGGCACCGCCGAGCTCGGCTCCACGCTCGCGCTCCGGGTCCGGGTGGACCTGGGCGACCTGGCACCCGACGACGTGGAGGTGCAGGCGGTGGCGGGCCGGGTCGACTCCGCGGACCGGATCACCGGCGCCCAGTACTTCCCGCTCAAGCCCGCCGCCGGACCCGACACGCAGGGCCGCTGGACCTACGAGGGCCCGCTCGCCCTCGACCGCACCGGCCCCTACGGCTACACCGTCCGCGTCCTGCCCGCCCACCGGCTGCTGGCGAGCGGCGCGGAGCTCGGCCTGGTGACACTGCCGACGGAGGCGACGGGGGAGGGCGCCGGGGTCCTGATGCGGTGACCCGCCGCCCGGGTGGCCGCTACCGCCGCTCCTCGTTCGGTACGTCGTCCACCAGGGCCTTCGAGGTCAGGACGGAGCCCGTGAAGCACAGCCGGTACACGGGCAGCGACTCGTAGCGGTCGTACCGGAAGTACAGACAGCTGCCGGCCCCATCGGGTTCGGGGCCGGCACCCGCGGGCGGCCCGTCCAGCGGATGATCGGGCAGCCTGCGCTCCAGCACGGCCCGCTCCGTACCGAGCCGGACCTCCTCGAACAGGGCTCCGTCCAGCACCGACCGCGACTGGCTGTACTGCTGGAACAGCAGCATCAGCACCCCGAGCACCGCGACCACGGCCACCGGCGCCACGATCGCCTGCACGAGACCGCGCCGCACCCGGCCCCGGGCCAGGCGCAACTCCCGTGCGGCGGTGGGCGACGGGGGCGTGGCGCGGGGCACGGGGCCGCCGTCCCTGGGCAGCGTCGCCCGCACCCGGAAGCCGCCGTCGGGGAGCGATTCGTGGGTGAGGGTTCCGCCCGCCAGCCGGACCCGCTCGTCCAGGCCGACGAGCCCGGTGCCGCCGGAGGCAAGACCGCTCGAAGCGGCGCCCCGCGGACGGGAGTTGGCCACCTCCACGACGACGCCCCCGTCGGCTCCGCCCGCACCTGTCTCCCCGTCCGCACCTGCCTCCCCGCGCATGCCCGCTTTCCCGTCCGTGCCTGCCTCCCTGCGCGCGCCCGTTTCCCCCTCCGCGCCCGTTTCCCCCTCCGCGCCCGCTTCCCCCTCCGCGCCCGCTTCCCCGTCCCGCCGCACCGTCACCCGTACCGCCGCCCCCGGCGCGTGCTTCGCCGCGTTCGTCAGCGCTTCCTGTACGACGCGGTGGGCGGCCCGGTCCGCCATCGCCGGCAGCCCCCGCAGCCGTTCCTCACCCACCAGCTCGACCGAGAGCCCCGATGCGCGGGCCCGCTCGGCCACCGCCGCCACCGTCTCGTCGGCGGGTGTCGTCGGCGCGTGCTCCTCGTCGGCGCGCAGCACGCCGATGATGTCCCGCAGCCGGGCCGTGGCGTCCGCCGCCGCCTGGCGCAGCTCGCCCGCCGCCGCCTGCTCGGCGGGCGGCAGTGCGTGGCTGACCTCCAGGGCGGCGGCCCGTACCGCGATCAGCGACAGTTCGTGGCCCAGCGAGTCGTGCATGTCGCCCGCGATCCGGGAGCGTTCGCGCAGCCGTTCGCGGTCGGCGACGGCCCGCTGCTCGCGCTCCATCCGGTCGGCGAGCTCCCAGCCGTGGGCGACCATCGCCGCGTACTGACGGACGAACCGGCCCGTCAGCCACGGGATCACCGCCTGCATCAGGAGCGTGGTCAGCTGCGCGAACCACACCCACAGCGTGTCGTCGAAGGTGAGGCTCCAGGCGAGCCCGGCCACCGCGTACCCGGCGAACACCAGCACGGCGGGCCGCACCCGCGACCCGCGCCGGCCCACCAGGAACGCGAAGACGCACATGGCGGCCGAGTACGTCGGGGTGAACAGCTCCGGGCTGCGGGACGCGCTCCACCCCACGGCCACCGTCAGCGACAGCAGCGGCCACTTCCGGCAGAACAGCACCCCGGCACCGAGCGCGAGGACGCCCCCCGCGACCAGGGGCCAGGACCCGCCGTCGTTCGGATCCTCCTTCATCAGGACGAAGCAGCTCAGGAACACCCACAGGAGGGAATCGAGCACCCACTCGCGGCGGCGCTCCCGCCGCAGGCCAGCTATGACACGCATGCCGCACAGCCTGCCGGACGCGCCGGACGCGCGGCACTGACGAAAGTAAGCGGTGTCCTCCGGTGCCCGTACCACGCGGTGGTGCCCGGAGCCACCGTCGGCTCCGGGCACCACTGTCATGCGTGTACTGCTGCTACTGCTGTCACTCGGGTGTGTCACCGCCCTGCGGACACCGGACCGCTCAGAAGGTGAGCTTCCACCCGTTGATGTAGCCGGTGTCCTGCGAGGCCAGGTCCTGCACCTTGAGCTTCCAGGTGCCGGCCGCGACCTCGGAGGAGGCGTTGACGGTGAACTGCTGCTTCACGTTGTCCGCCGAGTCGCCGGAGCTGGTGTTCTTCAGCAGGTAGACCGTGCCGTCCGGGGCGACCAGGTCGACGCGCAGGTCACCGCGCCAGGTGTGGACGATGTCCACGTCGACCTTGAGGGTGGCCGGGGCGTTGCCGGTCTTGTTGACCGGGATCGAGGAGGTCACGGCCGCGCCGTTGTCCGGGATCGCCACGTCGGTGAGGTTCTCGAAGACCGTGCCGCCCGGGTCCGGGTCGCCGCCACCGGGACGGGAGCCGACGTTGACTCCGGCCCAGGCGTTCTCGACGCCCTTGACCTCGGCGCTGCCCGCACCGTAGAGCTCGGTCGCCGCGGCCACCGTGCCGACGCGGGCGTTGGCGTAGTTGGTGTTGGCGGTGAACTTGGTGGTCAGCGCCTTGAACCAGATCTTCTCGGCCTTGTCGCGGCCGATGCCCACGACCGGCTTGCCGTCCGAGGTCGGCGAGTCGTACGAGACCCCGTTGATCACCTTCGCGCCGCTGCCCTCGGACAGCAGGTAGAAGAAGTGGTTGGCCGGGCCCGACGAGTAGTGGACGTCGACGTTGCCTATGCCCGAGTACCAGGCGTCCTTGGACGCGCCGTCCTTGGAGGGCTTGTCCATGTAGCGCAGCGGGGTGCCGTTGCCGTTAATGTCGATCTTCTCGCCGACCATGTAGTCGCCGACGTCCTTGGTGTTGTTGGCGCTGAACTCGACCGCCGCCGCGAAGATGTCGGAGGTCGCCTCGTTCAGGCCGCCGGACTCGCCGCTGTAGACCAGCTTGGCGGTCACCGAGGTGAGGCCGTGGGTCATCTCGTGCGCGGCGACGTCGATCGAGGTCAGCGGCTTCTGGTTGCCCGCGCCGTCGCCGTACGTCATGCAGAAGCAGGAGTCCTGCCAGAAGGCGTTGACGTACGCGTTGCCGTAGTGGACGCGGGAGTACGCGCCGACGCCGTCACCGCGGATGCCGCTGCGGCCGTGCACGTTCTTGTAGTAGTCCCAGGTCAGGCCCGCACCGTAGGCGGCGTCCGCACCCGCGGTCTCGCGGTTGGCGGGAGTGCCGTCGCCCCAGGTGTCGTCCGGACCGGAGAACAGCGTGCCGGTGCCCGACGAACCGCCCTTGAGGTCGTACGTCTTGTGGTTGCCGCGACCGGAGTCGGTGAGGCTGTACGTCGAGCCCGACAGCGTCGAGCCGACGGTGACCTGACCGCTGTACTGGGTGTTGCCGACGCCGTTGTGGACGGCCTGCCACTCGTGGAGCTTCTCCCCGGTGGCGGCGTCGGTGACGACGTGCAGCTCGTTGGGGGTGCCGTCGTGCTGGAGTCCGCCGACTACCGTCTCGTACGCGAGGACCGGCGCGCCGGTGCCCATCCAGACCACCTGGCGCGGGGCCATCGACGGCTTGTTGTCCTTCGACCCCTCCGCCTTCGCCCGGCCGAGTGCCTGCTTCTCGGCGGCGGCCGGAGCCACCTTCGGCGTGGCCGCGATGCCCTGGAGCTTCGCGGTGGTGGAGCGGGAGACGCCCTTGGTCGCGGCGGCCTTGTCCTTCTTGACGATCAGGTCGCCGCCGAGGACGGGCAGCCCGTCGTAGGTGCGCTCGTAGCGGGTGTGCGTGGTGCCGTCCAGGTCCTGGACGACGTCACGGACCACGAGGGCTTCCTTGGCGCCGAGGCCGAGCTCCTTGGCGGTGGCCGCCTTGGTCTCGTTGGCCTTGGCGATCAGGGCCGCGCGCTGGGCGGGAGTCAGCTTGGCGGGCATGGCGCCCGGAGCTGCCTTCGCGGCGGCGGGGGCAGCTGTCCTGGGGTCGTCGGCGACGGCGGTTCCGGTCTGGACGCCGACGGCGAGCAGCGCTGCGGCGGCGAGCAGAGCGCCGGTCGCGGTGGCGTGCTTGCGGTGCGTGGATCTCACGCGGACTCCTTCTGCGAGGGGGGTACCAACCGGCTGGGTGAGGCCGGCGGGGCTGAACTTGCAGAGCAGGCAGAGCAGTTGGTGCGCGTGGTGCACGGTGCGCCGCGGATGTCGGTGCCGGTGGCGTGGCCGAGTGGCGCTGCCCTTCGCAGTACTCCGCGGAACGACGGAAGAGTGGCAGGTGGGAGCGGTTGCTGTCAGGAGCGCGTCAATAAGTTGGCCGGATCTGTTTCCTTGGGCGGACGGCCATGTTCGGTATGCGGATTGTTTGCCTGTGCGTAAGACAAAGGTGCGAGGGCGGTGCGGGGAGGGCCGCGGCGGGCTTTGCCCTGCGCACTGTCGCTGCGCGCCTTAGCAAACGGGCCCTGGCGCAATCGGGACACCCCTGGCCGGAGCGGTCGCCTTGGCGGCGGGCGGGCGGGGGTGGGGGGTGGCCGAATTCCTGTGGTGCCTGTGGCACATGTGTGGCCTGATACCGCCCCCCCAGGCCCCGTTGCCTTGGGCGGCGGGGCCGCCCACACGCCTCTACCCCCGAGCCCCCTTGGGCGGCGGCACCGCCCTGATTACTCCGTCGCCTTGGGCGGCGGGGCCGCCCCCCGGGGGCGCGGGGGTCCCCCCTGCTCGAGCGAAGCCGAGAGCTTGGGGGAGGGCGGGCAAGGGGGCGGCCCCCGGCGGAGCCGCACCCTGGGCCCCGCCCCACCCCCGGCTCCGCCGCACAGGTTCCGCTCCGTTCCCGGAGTGGTCCGCTGCGCGGGGCTTCACCCCACCCCGCCCCTTCCCGACTGTGACACTTTGCGGCTCCGCCGCGCGGGGGGGCTCCGCCCGAGACCCTGAGTGGCAGCCCGGCCAGGGGTGGGTGGGGTGTGCGGGTGGTACGTGGCTGGCCGCGCAGTTCCCCGCGCCCCTGACGGGGCGCACCCGCACCCCGCCCCCGGAAACGCCACCCCTCACACCAGACTGTCCCGCCAAGCCCTGTGCAGGTCCGCGAACCGCCCCTCGCCGCCGATGAGTTCGGACGGCGCCCCGTCCTCGACGATCCGGCCGCGCTCCATCACCAGTACCCGGTCGGCGACCTCGACCGTGGACAGCCGGTGGGCGATCACCACGGCGGTGCGCCCGTGCAGCACCGTGTGCATCGCCCGCTGCACCGCCCGTTCGCCCGGGATGTCGAGGGAACTGGTCGCCTCGTCCAGGATCAGTACCGCCGGGTCGGCGAGCAGGGCGCGCGCGAAGGCGACCAGCTGCCGCTGGCCCGCCGATATCCGGCCGCCCCGCTTGCGTACGTCCGTGTCGTACCCGTCAGGAAGCCCCACGATGAACTCGTGCGCGCCGATCTCCTTCGCGGCCTGCTCGATCTCCGCGCGGCTCGCCCCGGGGCGGCCGATCGCGATGTTCTCGGCGACCGTCCCGGAGAAGAGGAACGCCTCCTGGGTCACCATGACGACGCCGCGCCGCAGCTCCGCGACGGACAGGTCGCGCAGGTCCGTGCCGTCGAGCAGCACTCGCCCCTCGGTCGGGTCGTAGAACCGGGCCAGCAGCTTCGCCAGGGTCGACTTGCCCGCCCCCGTCGAGCCGACGACCGCGACCGTCTGCCCGGCACCCAGGGTCAGCCGGAAGGCCGGCAGCACCTCACCGCCGGTGCGGTAGGCGAACCGTACGTCGTCGAACTCCACCTCACGGCCCGGGTGCCCGGAGGCCCGCTCCGGCAGCGCGCGCGGCGCGGCAGGCTCCGGCACGGTCGGCCGCTGGGCCAGCAGCCCCGCGATCTTCTCCAGCGAGGCGGAAGCCGACTGGAAGGAGTTGAGGAACATGCCCAGGCGGTCGATCGGGTCGTACAGCCGGCGCAGATAGAGGACCGCGGCGGCCAGCACACCCAGGGCGAGCGTGCCGGAGGCGACCCGGTAGGCGCCCCACAGGACGATGCCCGCGACGGCCGTGTTCGCCACCAGGCGCGAGCCGGTCACATAGCGGGCCATCTCGAGGAGCGAGTCGCCGTTGGAACGTTCGTGCGTGCGGTTGAGGACCGCGAAGGCCTCGTCGTTGGCCCGCTCCCGGCGGAAGGCACGCACGGGACGGATTCCGTTGAGGGTCTCCGCGAACTTCACGATCACCGCCGCGACCGCCGACGACCGGCGGCTGAAAACCAACCCGACCCGCCGCTGGTACAGCCGCACCAGCAGGTACAACGGTACGAACGAGGCGACCGCGACCGCCCCGAGCCCCAGGTCCAGCCAGAGGAGCAGCACCGAGATGGACAGGAACGACAGCACGACGCCGATCAGCTCCTGGAGGCCCTCGGAGAGCAGCTCGCGCAGCGATTCGACGTCGGTGGTGGCGCGGGAGATGAGCCGGCCCGAGGTGTAGCGCTCGTGGAAGTCGACGCTGAGGGCCTGCCCGTGCCGGAAGATCCGGCCGCGCAGGTCCAGCAGCACGTCCTGGCTGACGCGCGCGGAGGTACGGAAGAAGGCGTACTGGAGCGCCCCGGAGGCCACCGAGCAGAGCAGGTACCCGAGGGCCACGGCGATCAGCGGGCCATAGTCCTGCGCGCGGAAGGCGGGAACACCCCGGTCGATGGCGTACGCGACCAGCAGCGGCCCGGCCTGGACAGCGGCCTGCTGGAGCAGCAGGAGGAGCGCCGAGAGCGCGACGTACCCGCGGCGCGGGCGCAGCAGCGAACCGAGCAGCGCGAAGGTCGCGCCGGCAGGCGACGGCAGCTCGTCCTGGTCGAAGGGGTCCCCGACCGGGGCGGCCCGCGAGGAGCCTGCGGGAGACTCGGCACCGGTGACGGCGCGGTCGGTGGCGCCGGCCCGGTCGGTGGCGCCGGCGTCCGTGCCCGCGTCCGCGGGAAGGGTGGGGACGGTGTCGTCGGCGGGGGCAGTGGCGTCCGCGGGAACGGTGGCGTCGGCGGAGGTGCCGCAGCGGGAGTCGGCCGTGGGCGGCTTGCCCTTGTCGATGGTGGTCACGCGTCCGCTCCCTCGTGCAGGTCCTTGCCGGCCTTCGTCATCTCCGTTGCGCCGGGTTCGGGTGCTCCGGCTGGCGGTGCCCCGGGTTCCCTTGCGCCCGGTTCGGGTGCTCCGGCGCGCGGCGTGCCAGGTTCCGCTGTACCCGGCTCCGGCGCCCCGGCTCGCGGCGCCCCGGGTTCCGCTGTACCCGGCTCCGGCGCCCCGGCCCGCGGCACACCGGCCTCCGCCGCACCTTCCAGCGGCCGCGCACCCTCCGGCCGTGCACTCTCCTCCCGCGCCCCCTCCTCCCGCGCACCCCCCTCCCGCGTCCTGTCCTCCTGCGCGCCCGACATCAGCCACGCGTACTCCGCGTTGTCCCGCAGGAGTTCGTGGTGCGTGCCGACGGCGGCGATCCGGCCACCGGACAACAGCGCCACCCGGTCGGCGAGCATCACGGTGGAAGGGCGGTGCGCCACCACCAGGGCCGTGGTGTCGGCCAGGACGCGCCGCAGTGCCGCCTCCACCAGTGCCTCCGTGTGCACGTCGAGGGCCGACAGCGGGTCGTCCAGCACCAGGAAGCGCGGCCTGCCCACCACCGCACGGGCCAGCGCGAGACGCTGGCGCTGGCCGCCGGAGAGGCTCAGCCCCTGCTCGCCGACCTCGGTGTCCGCTCCCTCGGGCAGCCGGTGCACGAAGTCGGCCTGGGCGATGTCCAGCGCGCGCCGCAACTCCTCGTCACCCGCGTCCGGCCCCGCCCCCATCAGCACGTTCTCGCCGACCGTCGCCGAGAAGAGGGTCGGCTCCTCGAATGCGACGGACACCAGCTCCCGCAGTTCGGCACGCGGCATCGTGTCGATGTCCCGCCCGTCGAGCGTGATCCGCCCGCCGGTCCGCTCGTGCAGCCTCGGCACCAGCGCGGTCAGCGTCGTCTTGCCACTGCCGGTGGCCCCGACCAGGGCGAGCGTCTCCCCGGGCCGGATGTGCAGGTCGATGTGCTCCAGCAGGGGTACGGAGTCGGCGGGCGCGTCCGGGTAGCGGAACTCCACTCCCTCGAAACGCAGTCCACCGGCCTCGCCCCCTGCCGCCGGATCCTTCGCCAAGCCCTCCGGACCCTTCCCCTTCGGCCCCGCCCCCTCCGGATCCCTCTCCTTCGGCCCCGCCCCCTCCGGATCCCTCTCCTCCGGCCCCGCCCCCTCCGGATCCCTCTCCTCCGGCCCCGCCCCCTCCGGATCCCTCTCCTCCGGCGCGTCCATCACCTCGAAGAACCGGTCCGCAGCCGTCGCCGCCTCCTGGCTCATCGCCAGCAGGAACCCGATCGACTCCACCGGCCAGCGCAGCGCCAGCGCCGTCGAGAGGAACGCCACCAGCGTGCCCGCCGACAATCCGCCGTCCGCCACCTGGATCGTGCCCAGCACCAGCGCCGCACCGATCGCCAGCTCCGGGATGACCGTGATCAGCCCGAGGATCCCCGCCAGCAGCCGCGCCTTGGCCAGCTCCGTGCCACGCAGTCGCTGAGACAGCTCGCGGAACGCCTCCGACTGCGCCCGGTGCCTGCCGAAGCCCTTGATGATGCGGATGCCGAGGACGCTCTCCTCGACGACCGTCGTCAGATCGCCCACCTGGTCCTGCGCCCTGCGCGACACCAGGGCGTACTTCCCCTCGAACACGGCACACAGGATCATCAGCGGAATCACCGGCACCATCAGCACCAGCCCGAGCGTCCACTGCTGCATCAGCAGGATCACGAACCCCACCAGGATCGTCGTGCCGTTGACGATCAGAAAGGTCAGCGGGAACGCCAGGAACATCCGGATCAACATCAGATCCGTGGTCCCTCGCGACAGCAGCTGTCCCGACGCCCACTTGTCGTGGAACGCGACCGGCAGCCGCTGCACATGCCGGTACAGGTCGGCGCGCAGCCCCGCCTCCACCCCGGCGAGCGGGCGCGCCACCAGCCACCGCCGGAAGCCGAAGAGCAGCGCCTCCACCACACCCAGCACGAACAGCGCGGCAGCGCCCAGCCAGACACCGCCCGGGTCGCGGCCGGCGATCGGGCCGTCCACCATCCACTTCAGTACGAGCGGGATGACCAGGCTCAGACAGGAGGCGACGATCGCGACGACCGCCGCGCTTGCCCAGCGGGCCCGGACGGGTCTGACGTAGGGCCACAGACGCAGCAGCGAGCGCACGGCGGAGCGTTTCACAGGCTTTTCCTGAGGCGCGCGCCGTGCGTCCGGTATGTCGGTGGTGGACCCGGGGGCAGTGTGTGTATCGGTCATCGGGCCCGAGCCTACGAGTCGCTCCCGCCCGCGCCCAGCGAGTATTCGGCGGCGCGCGGACCAGCACCCCGTACACCCCGAGAGGCATCGAGGCCACCCCCGAGGGGCGTCAACGTCACTTCCGAGAGGCGCCAGGCCCACCCCCGAGAGGCGCCAGGCCCACCCCCGAGAGGCGTCAGGGGGGCTTACGGGACGGATCAGCCGATCGGCGCCGCCATCAACCGATCGGCCGATGCCCGCATCGAGCGTGATGGCCGATACCGGCCGGGGCCGCGCCGGGCGAACCTCGTGGCATGCCCCTCATCGAAGTCAGCGCGCTGCGCAAGTCCTACTCAGGCCGCCCGGTCGTCGACGGCGTCTCCTTCACCGTCGAGGAGGGCGAGATCTTCGGCGTCCTGGGACCCAACGGCGCCGGCAAGACCACCACCGTCGAATGCGTCAGCGGCCTGCGCACCCCCGACGCGGGCACCGTCCGGGTCGCCGGCCTGGACCCGGTCGCCGACCACGACCGGGTCACCCAACTCCTGGGCGCCCAGCTCCAGGAGAGTGAACTCCAGCCGAAGATCCTGGTACGGGAAGCCCTGGAGCTGTACGCGTCCTTCTACCCGCACCCGGCCGACTGGCGCCCGCTCGCCGCACGCCTGGGCCTGGAGTCCAAGCTGACCACCCGCTTCACCCACCTCTCCGGCGGCCAGAAGCAGCGCCTGTCCATCGCACTCGCCCTGATCGGCAACCCGAGGGTGGTCGTCCTCGACGAACTCACCACCGGACTCGACCCGCGCGCCCGCCGCGACACCTGGCGGCTCATCGAGGACGTCCGCGCCCAAGGCGTCACGGTCCTGCTGGTCACCCACTTCATGGAGGAGGCGCAGCGGCTCTGCGACCGCATCGCCGTCATCGACAAGGGCCGGCTGGCCGCCCTGGACACCCCGTCCGGACTGATCGGCCGCTCGGCGAGCTCCACCGTCATCACCTTCACCCCCTCCGCCCCGCTCGCGGGCGAGGACCTCGCCGCCCTGCCGGAGGCAGCCTCCGTCGACCGCAAGGGCGACCAGCTGACCATCACCGGCACCGACGCCACGGTCAACGCCGTCATCACCCTGCTCGCCCAGCGCCGGATCACCGCCCGCCAACTCCGCGTCACGGACGCCACCTTGGACGACGCCTTCCTGGACCTCACCCAGGAGCGCACCTCCACGGACCCCGCCGACCCCGCCGCCACCCCCTCCGCCGACCTCACAGACAAGGCCGCCTGAACCCATGAGCACCGCATCCGCCCCCGCCCGCACCACCCGCCCCACGGGCCCCGGCGGCAACGCCCTCACCGCCGTCCTCAAGGCGGAGTGCCGCCTCTTCCTCCGCGAACCCGGCTCCCTCTTCTGGATCCTGGGGTTCCCGACCATCCTCCTGGTCATCCTCGGCCTGATCCCCTCCTTCCGGGAGGCCAGCCCCGACCTGGGCGGCCGCCGTGTGATCGACCTCTACGTGCCCATCGCCGTACTCCTCGGCATGATCATGGCGTCCATCCAGGCCATGCCACCTGTCCTCACCAGCTACCGCGAACGCGGCATCCTGCGCCGCCTGTCCACCACACCGGTACGGCCCCTCGCCATCCTCGGCGCGCAGATCGCCCTGCACGGAGCGGCGATGATCGTTTCCGCACTGCTCGCCATCACGGTGGGCCGCCTCGCCTTCGGCGTGCCGCTGCCGTTCGCGCAGCCCGGCTACGTACTTGCGATGCTGCTCATGACCGGCTGCGCGCTGGCCCTCGGCGCGACCCTGTCCGCGATCGCCGCGACGACCAAGGCGGCGACGGCGATCGGCTCCGTAGTTTTCCTCGTCATGATGTTCACCTCGGGCGTCTGGCTGCCCGTCCAGGCGATGCCGGACCTGCTCCGGACGATCGTGGGCCTCACCCCCTTCGGCGCCGCCTCGCAGGCCCTCGACCGGTCGATGCTCGGAGCCTGGCCGAACTGGTCGCACCTGGGGATCATGGCCCTGTGGGCAGCGGGCCTCACCGGTGCGGCGTCGCGCTGGTTCCGCTGGGAGTAGCCGCGTGGACGCGAGGTGGCAGGACATGAACATCGAGGGCGAGTTGCAGAGGCGGTTCTTCCTGTGGGGCCCGTACGCGCTGCTGACCCTCGCCACCGGCATCACCCTGTTCACGGTCGACGAACTGATGACCCGTGCGGAGCTGTACGCCACCGGCCCCGCGGTCGCGGCGGCAGTCGTCCTGCACCTGTGGGCCGGGCACACCGGGGCGTGCCTGACGGACGGCAAACCCGCCCAGGCGCGTGCGTACTACCTCATCCGCACCCCGCTCGCCTTCGTCCTCACCTACCTCAACCCCTTCTATTCGATCTATGCGGTACTCGGCTACTTCGACACCGGTCACTATCAACTGGGGCTCCGATGGGGCCGCATGAGTCTTCTCGCCACGGCGGTGACGATGGCGTACGGACAGTCCGCCGGCCACTGGCCCCTCTTCGCCGCACTGTTCGTCCTGCACGCCTCACTCACCCTGGTCTTCGAGCACCTGGGCAAGAAGGCCGACGAGGACCGGGAGGCCAAGGCCGCCACCATCCTCGCCCTCGAAGACGCCAACGCCCGCCTGGAACAAGCACTTTCGGAGAACGCCGCCCTCCATGAACAGCTCGTCCTCCAGGCCCGCGAGGCCGGCGTCTCCGACGAGCGCCGCCGGCTCGCCGCCGAGATCCACGACACCATCGCGCAGGCCCTCACCGGCGTCGTCACCCAGCTCCAGGCCGCATCCGACACCCAGGACCGCCACAGCGCGCGGGCCCACATCGACCGGGCGACCGCCCTCGCCCGCTCCGGCCTCGGCGAGGCCCGCCGCTCGGTCCGCAACCTCAGCCCCGCCGCCCTGGAACACGACGACCTCCCCGAAGCCCTGGAGAAGACCGTCGCGCTCTGGTCCCAGCAGGCCACCACACGGGCCGACTTCACTCTCACCGGCACCGTCTCGCCCCTCCACGACGAGATCCAGGCGACCCTCCTGCGCATCGCCCAGGAAGCCCTCACCAACACGGCCAAGCACGCCCACGCCACCCGCGTCGGCGTCACCCTCTCCTACATGGGGGACGAGATCACCCTCGACGTCCGCGACGACGGACGCGGCTTCGACCCCCTGGCCGAGAAGCCCATCGGGTTCGGCCTCACCGGTATGCGCGCCCGCGCCGAACGGCTCGCCGGCACCGTCGACATCGAGTCCGAACCCGGCTACGGCACCGCCGTGTCCGCCCGCGTACCGTTGGTGCACCATGCCTGAGACCCCCGACGCCCCCGTGATCACCCTCCTGCTGGTCGACGACCACCCGGTCGTACGGGACGGCCTGCGCGGCATGTTCGCGGCGTCCCCCGGCTTCGAGGTACTCGCCGAGGCCGACAGCGGCCCCCGAGCGGTCGAACTGGCCCAGGAGCTGACCCCGGACGTCGTCCTGATGGACCTGCGCATGCCGGGCGGCGGGGGAGTGGCCGCCATCGCCGAACTCACCCGCCGGCGGCTGCCGTCCAAGGTGCTGGTCCTCACCACGTACGACACCGACTCCGACACCCTGCCCGCCATCGAGGCCGGCGCCACCGGCTACCTCCTCAAGGACGCGCCGCGCGACGAACTCTTCACCGCGGTGCGCGCCGCAGCCGCCGGCCGCACCGTCCTCTCCCCGGCCGTCGCCACCCGCCTGGTCACCCAGGTGCGCAACCCCCGCCCGGCACCCGCCGCGGAGGCGGCCCTCTCCGCCCGCGAGCACGAGGTGCTCGCCCTGGTCGCCCGGGGCACCTCGAACCGCGAGATCGCGCGCACCCTCTTCATCAGCGAGGCCACGGTGAAGACCCACCTCACCCACCTCTACGCCAAACTCGGCGTCAACGACCGCGCCGCCGCCGTCTCCACCGCCCACCGGCGCGGCATCCTCACCTGACCCCGCGCCACCGCCCGCGCCCGCGGCGACCCCTCCCGGCCGCCCCCGGCCTCCGGCGCGGCACGTTCACCCGACCGCGCCCCCACCCGCCGCGCACCTTCACCCGACCGCCCCCACCCGCAACAGCAGTACCGTCCTCCCCGGCACCACCACCGTCTCCCCGCCCTCGTACCCCACTTCCTCCGCCTGCTCCTCCCGCGAGGTGTCCACGACGCAGGTGTACGACGCGGCCCACGGCTCCCCGGGCAGGGTGAAGGAGACCGGCGCCTCGTCCGCGTGCAGGATCGCCAGGAAGCTCTCGTCCGTCACCTGCTCCCCGTGCACGTCCCGGCCCGGTATGTCGAGCCCCGACAGATACATCCCCAGCGTCGCCGCCGGGGCGTACCAGTCCTCGGGCGTCATCTCCTCGCCCCGCGCCGTGAACCACGCCAGGTCCCGCAGCCCATCGGCCTGCTGGGCCCGCCCGGCGAAGAACGCCCTGCGCCGCAGCACCGGATGCGCGTGCCGCAGCTTCAGCAGCCGGGCCGTCAGGTCGAAGAGCGAACGCCAGCCGGGGTCCTCCAGCAGCGACCAGTCGACCCAGCTCGTCGCGTTGTCCTGGCAGTAGGCGTTGTTGTTGCCGCCCTGGGTGCGCCCCATCTCGTCGCCCGCCACCAGCATCGGCACCCCGGTCGACAGCAGCAGGGTGGTGATCAGGTTCCGCAGCTGCCGCCGCCGCAGCGCGTTGATGCCGGCGTCCTCGGTCTCGCCCTCGGCGCCGCAGTTCCACGACCGGTTGTCGTGCGTGCCGTCCCGGTTGCCCTCCCCATTGGCGCCGTTGTGCTTCTGCTCGTAACTCACCAGGTCGCGCAGGGTGAATCCGTCGTGCGCCGTCACGAAGTTGACCGAGGCGTAGGGCCGCCGGCCGCCCCACGCGTACAGATCGCTCGACCCGGAGAGCCGGTAGCCGAGATCCCGCACGTCCGGCAGCGCCCCCCGCCAGAAGTCCCGCACCGCGTCCCGGTACCGGTCGTTCCACTCGGTCCACAGCGGGGGGAAGGCCCCCACCTGATAGCCGCCGCTGCCCACGTCCCACGGCTCGGCGATCAGTTTGCAGCGCCGCAGCACCGGGTCCTGGCCGATTACCGCCAGGAACGGCGACAGCATGTCCACGTCGTGCATGGACCGCGCCAGCGCCGCCGCCAGATCGAAGCGGAAGCCGTCGACGCCCATCTCGTTCACCCAGTACCGCAGCGAGTCCGTGATCAGCCGAAGCACCTGCGGCTGCACGACGTGGAGGGTGTTGCCGCAGCCCGTGTAGTCGGCGTACCGCCGCTGGTCGTCCTGGAGGCGGTAATAACCCTGGTTGTCGATCCCGCGCAGCGACAGCATCGGACCCAGCTCGCCGGCCTCCGCCGTGTGGTTGTAGACCACGTCGAGGATCACCTCGATGCCGGCCGCGTGCAGCGCCCGCACCATCCGCTTGAACTCGCCGACCTGCTGGCCCGCCGTACCCGTCGCCGCGTAGCCCGCGTGCGGGGCGAAGTAGCCGATGGAGTTGTAACCCCAGTAGTTCCTCAGGCCGCGGCGCAGCAGATGGTCCTCGTGCGCGAACTGGTGCACCGGCAGGAGCTCGACCGCCGTCACCCCCAGCCGCACGAGATGCTCGATCGCCGCCGGGTGCGCCAGCCCCGCGTACGTACCGCGCAGCTCCTCGGGGATGTCCGGGTGCCGCATCGTGAAGCCCCGTACGTGCAGCTCGTAGATCACCGAGTCCGCCCACGGGGTCTTCGGCCGCCGGTCGTCCGCCCAGTCGTCGTCGTCATGGACCACGACCCCCTTCGGAACGTACGGCGCCGAGTCCCGGTCGTCGCGCACCGTGTCGGCCACCTGCTGCTGCGGCCAGTCCCGCACATGCCCGTAGACCTGCGGCGGCAGCGCGCCGTAGTCGTTTCCCTTGTGGCCGTCCACCGCCCGCGCGTACGGATCGAGCAGCAGCTTCGCCGGGTTCCAGCGGGCGCCCGTCCACGGGTCCCACCGGCCGTGCACCCTAAACCCGTACCGCTGCCCCGGGTGGACACCCGGTACGAAGCCGTGCCACACCTCGTGCGTCAGTTCGGTCAGCGGGCACCGGATCTCCCCGCCCCCCTCGTCGAACAGACACAGCTCGACCGCCTCCGCACCCCCCGCCCACAGCGCGAAATTGGTGCCCGCCACTTTGTCGGGACCGACCCTGAACCGGGCACCCAGGGGATTGGGAGCCCCCGGCCACACGGGCGGCCGGGGGCTTTCACCTGGCTGTTTCCGATGACCGTTGCCTGCCGCCGCCCCGGTGGGCAGCTCGGCGGGCACACCGGTCCCGGTGCCGGTCAGCGGGGCGCGCGGCGCCCTGCCCTGCCGTACCACTTGCAGATCGTGCTCGGGTGCGCTCGACACCTGTCAGCCTCCCGCGGCTCGTCGGGACCGGCGAGTCGAGAGGCACAGCGGCGTCCCGGCCGCCAGGCTCTCCACATGAGGTCCTCCCTGCTGTTCTGCCCACAGTGGCGCTCGCACTCACGTTTCCCCCGTCGAGCGGCCCAAGTACTCCTCCGTGCCGGGTCGGCCGCCGCCCTGGCCCTCGCCCTCACCGGCTGCGGCGTCGGCTCCTGGTTCGACACCGAGCCGCCCACCCCGGAAGAGGCCATCACCATCACCCCGGCCGACCGCGCCAAGGACGTCGGGGCCGCCACCCGGGTCGAAGTGAGCTCTTCGGACGCCACGTTGGAACGGGTGAAGGTGGAGCGGGTCGAGGACGCCGAGCAGCAGGAGGTACGAGGACGGATCAGCGCCGACGGCACCACCTGGCAGCCCGACGCGGGCCACCCCGACGGGAAACTCGTGCTCGCCGCCAAGTACCGCGTCCAGGCCGTCGCCGTCGACGAGGACGGCCGCCGCTACGCCCGCACCACCACCTTCACCACCCACGTCCCCGACGAGCGCTTCATCGGCTACTTCAAGCCGGAGAACCGCTCCACCGTCGGCACCGGCATGATCGTCTCCTTCTCCTTCAACCGGCCCATCGAGAACCGCGCCGCCGTCGAGCGCGCCATCCGCGTCACCGCGCAGCCCGCCGTCCCCGTCGTCGGCCACTGGTTCGGCAAGCAACGCCTCGACTTCAGGCCGCGCACCTACTGGCAGCCCGGCACCCGCGTCACCACCGACATCCGGCTGCGCGACGTGCAGGCGGCCCCCGGCGCGTACGGCATCCAGAACAAGACGGTCACCTTCACCGTGGGCCGCCACCAGACCTCGGTGGTCGACGCCGCGTCCCACACCATGACCGTCACCCGCGACGGCGAGGTCCTCTCCGAAGTGCCCATCAGTGCGGGCGCGCCCAAGAACCCCACGTACAACGGGAAGATGGTGGTCACCGAGATGCACGACGTGACCCGGATGAACGGCCGCACCGTCGGCTTCGGCGGCGAGTACGACATCGCCGACGTGCCGCACGCCCTGCGCCTGACCTCCTCCGGCACCTTCCTGCACGGCAACTACTGGTCCAACGGAGTCTTCGGCTCCACCAACGCCAGCCACGGCTGCATCGGCCTGCGCGACGTCAAGGGCGGCAGCGGGGACACCCCGGCGGGCTGGTTCTTCGACCGCACTCTGGTCGGCGACGTCGTGGAAGTGGTGAATTCCACCGACCGGACCGTCGCCCCCGACAACGGCCTCGGCGGCTGGAACATGGGATGGGAACAGTGGACCGCGGGGTCCGCCCTGCGCTGAGCCCCGAACACCCCTCGCACCCGCTCCCACTTGGAACGGAACGGTGACATACCAGGGGAGTTCCCGCCGCTTCCGGTGTGATTATCTAGCGCAGTGCGCGGTAGTTGCGCGGGGGTGCGGGCCTGGTCAGGCCGTGCGCGAGGGGAGAATTCCACATTGAACAGGCAGCCGATACCGGTCCGTTCGGGTCCTTGGGAACCAGCGGTGAACCGGCCGGGGACACGACGGCGCGGCGGCCGGACCCTGCTCGCGGTGGTACTGGGCGCATTGCTGCTCCTGGTCACCGCCTGCGGCGGCCAGGAGAAGGCCGGTCCGACGGACAAGCAGCGGCCGGCCGGGTCCGGCCAGGGCGACACCAAGGCGTCCCAGGCGGTGGTCACCGTGGCACCGAAGAACGGTGCCAAGGACGTCGCCACCAGCGGCAGCCTGAAGATCACCGCCGACAAGGGCAAGCTGACCGAGGTCAAGGTCACCGACTCCAAGGGCAATGAGGTCGAGGGCAAGGTGGCTGCCGACGGCGCCGCCTGGGAGCCCTCGCACCACCTCGCCGGCGGTACGACGTACAAGGTGCACGCCCTCGCCAAGGACTCCGAGGGCCGTGCGTCCGCCCAGGACACCACCTTCACCACGCTCGTTCCCAAGAACACCTTCGTCGCCGAGTTCCGCCCCGAGGACGGCACCGAGGTCGGTGTCGGCATGCCGGTGTCCTTCCGCTTCACCCGCGGCATCACGAACCCGGACGCCGTGCAGAGCGCGATCAAGGTGACGGCCGAGCCCTCGGTCCCGGTCGAGGGCCACTGGTTCGGCAACGACCGCCTGGACTTCCGGCCGGAGAAGTACTGGCAGGCCGGCACCAAGGTCACCGTCAAGCTCAACCTGAACGGTGTCGAGGGCCGCCCCGGCGTCTACGGCAAGCAGACCAGGACCGTGAAGTTCACCGTCGGCCGCAGCCAGGTCTCCACCGTCGACGCCAAGAGCAAGACGATGACGGTCGTCCGCGACGGCAAGACGGTCAAGACCATCCCGATCACCGCGGGCGCCCCGTCCACCACGACGTACAACGGCCAGATGGTCATTACCGAGAAGCTCAAGGTGACCCGGATGAACGGCGCCACCGTCGGCTTCGGCGGCGAGTACGACATCAAGGACGTGCCGCACGCGATGCGCCTGTCCAACTCCGGCACCTTCATCCACGGCAACTACTGGGCCTCCTCCGGCACCTTCGGCTCCGCCAACGTCAGCCACGGCTGCGTCGGCCTGCGCGACCGGCGAGGCGCCGGCGACTCCGGCACCCCGGCCGCCTGGTTCTTCAACAGCTCGCTGATCGGCGACGTGGTCGTCGTCAAGAACTCCCACGACAAGCAGATCGCCCCGGACAACGGCCTGAACGGCTGGAACATGTCCTGGGCCGAGTGGACCAAGTAGTCCCGCCTGCCGGTACGCGCACGCATCCCCGCCGGATGCCCGCGCGGCCGTGAACGGGCCCGGCGCACTGTGACCAAGTGCACCGGGCCCGTGCGCGTGAGTGGACGTTAACCTCGCTCGTATGACCGCAACCCTCGAAGTCTCAGGCGGCGTCGGCACGATCCGCCTCGACCGCCCCCCGATGAACGCCCTCGACGTGGCCCTCCAGGACCAGCTGCGCGCCCTCGCCGAGGAGGCGACCCGCCGCGACGACGTGCGCGCCGTCATCCTCTACGGCGGCGAGAAGGTGTTCGCGGCCGGTGCGGACATCAAGGAAATGCAGCACATGGACCACGCCGCGATGGTGCTCCGCTCCCGCGGCCTCCAGGAGGCGTTCACCGCGATCGCCCGCATCCCCAAGCCCGTCGTCGCCGCGATCACCGGCTACGCGCTGGGCGGCGGCTGCGAACTGGCCCTCTGCGCGGACTTCCGCATCGCCGCGGACAACGCCAAGCTGGGCCAGCCCGAGATCCTGCTCGGCCTGATCCCCGGCGCGGGCGGCACCCAGCGTCTCTCCCGTCTCGTCGGCCCCTCCAAGGCCAAGGACCTCATCTTCACCGGCCGCATGGTCAAGGCGGACGAGGCCCTCACTCTGGGTCTCGTCGACCGCCTCGCCCCCGCCGCCGAGGTGTACGAGCAGGCCCAGGCGTGGGCCGCCAAGCTGGCCCAGGGCCCGGCGCTGGCCCTGCGCGCGGCCAAGGAGACGATCGACGCCGGCCTGGAGACCGATCTGGAGACCGGCCTCGCCCTCGAACGCACTTGGTTCGCGGGCCTGTTCGCCACCGAGGACCGCGAGCGCGGAATGCGCAGCTTCGTGGAGGAGGGCCCGGGCAAGGCCAAGTTCCTCTGACCGGACCCCACGGCAACCTCCGGCGGCCCCCCTGAGACCCTCCGCCGGACCCCACGGCAGACCCTCCGGCGGGCGACGTCGCCGCCGGGTCAACCCACGACGCCGGGTGACGCGTTCGGGCGAGCGGGCGGCCCGCGCCTTAAGACAGACTTAAGGCCTCCCGAGCGCGGCACTCCCGGTGATCAGCCGCACGCGGCGGGTAATCGCAGGTGGGACGGCCCGAGGAGGAACGTTTTTGCTCCGGTCATATGCCAGAAGCCTTCCGGGGGGAGGCCCACCGGGGGCTGCCGATTCCTCCGGAACGGCCCCGGACCGCCGAAGAGGCCGCCATGATGGGGGCATGGCGGGCCTGGAAGGTGTGGAGGAACCGCGTCAGCAGGGGCAGTCGACAGCTGCGCGGTGGACGCCGGCCGTCGATGACGAACAGGCTCTGCTGGCGCTGGAGCTGTTCGGGAATCCGACGGAGGGTGAAGTGCGGCTGCCGTCGCGGCCGGAGTCGGCGAGCCATGCGCGCCGGCTGACCCAGTGCATCGTGCAGCGGCAGTGGGGCCTCTCCTCGCAGCTCACGGAGTACGCGGTGCTCCTCGTCTCCGAGCTGGTCGGCAACGCCGTCCGGCACACCGGAGCCAGGGTGTTCGGCCTGCGTATGCTGCGCCGCCGCGGCTGGATCCGCATCGAGCTCCGCGACCCCTCGCGCGGACTGCCCTGCCTGATGCCCGTGCACGAGCTGGACGTGAGCGGCCGCGGCCTCTTCCTGGTGGACAAGCTGTCGGACCGGTGGGGAGTGGACCTGCTGCCGCGCGGAAAGACGACCTGGTTCGAAATGCGGGTCGTCGACCGCGAGCGCTGAGACCCCTACGGGGCCGGGAACGCCAGAAGCCCCCAGGCGCCGGGGTAGGGCGCACTGCGGGGGCTTCCGAGGGGGCCATGGGGCGGAAGGGGTGTGCTCCACGGCCTGGTGGACGAACTCGCCCGGGTCAATGGGGTTCGTGTCTCCGACTATGGCAGACGGGCGGCTTCAAGCCAAAAGTCCCTACTCGGACAAACCGGCACACATGCCGACACTTTAGAGATGAATCGTTGGTGAGGTGGCCCACTCACCTCTCTTTCTCTGCATAAATATGGGAAACAATGCGTGATTCGTTGATCCACTCAAGGTCACCACCTCGCACCCCACGCCCCCGCGTGACACGGCCGCGCCCCACATCTCCTCGACGTCAAAACGCCCCCAATTACCCCAATCATCAAATTCTTCGCTTTTCGCATTTACGGTGCTCACCCGAGGCGACGCCGCCCCGGCCGACCGCACCCCACCCCTCCGGGAGAGGTGAGCCCCATCGCCCCACCACCCCACCGCCGCACCGTGCTGCACGCCGGAGCCTGGCTCGCCCTGACCGCCACCACGGCGTGCACCACGGGGAACAGGGACACCACCGCGGGGGCCTCCCCGGGGCCCGGCACCCCCGGCGCCCCCACCACGACCTCGGGCCCGGAAGGGCCCGCCGCCGGTGGCCGACTCGCCGCCCCCGCCCGGGCCCCCGCACCCCGCCGCTTCCCCGGCCACCCCGTCCAGATCGAGCACGGCTCCCGCGACCGGCCCCGTGTCGCTCTCACCTTCCACGGCCAGGGCGACCCCGCCACCGCCCGCGCCGTACTCGCCGAGGCGGAACGGGCCGGAGCCCGCATCACCGTCCTCGCCGTGGGGACATGGCTCGACGAACACCCGGACCTGGCCCGCCGGATCCTGGACGGCGGCCACGACCTCGGCAACCACACCCAGCGCCACCTCACGGTCTCCGAGATGCCGGAGGGGGAGGCGTACCGGGAAATCACCGCCTGCGCGCAACGGCTGCGCAGACTCACAGGCTCGATCGGCACCTGGTTCCGCCCGTCCCGTACCCAGTACGCGACGCCGCTGGTCCAACGACTGGCGCGCCGGGCCGGCTACCCCCATGTCCTGTCGTACGACGTGGACTCCCTCGACTTCACCTCGCCCGGCGCGACGGCCGTCACCCGCAAGGTCGCCGGGGAGATCCGCAACGGATCCGTGGTGAGCCTGCACTTCGGTTACGCGGACACGGTCGCCGCGCTGCCCGCCCTCCTCGACGACTTCCACCGCCGCAAGCTGCGCGCGGTGACCACCACGGAGCTGCTGACCCCATGACCCCGCTGCACCCCACCACCCGTAAAGCCCCCGCCCCCGCCGCCCGCAAGGGCAACCGCACCCGCGCCCTGTGCGCCGCCGGGCTCCTGTTCGCCGCACTCGCCGCCTGTGCGGACCCCGCCGCGAAGGGGGGCGCCGAGGCGCTCGGGAGCAACGCCGCCGCTCGGCCCGCCCAGGTCAAGCAGACTGCCCCGGCGGGCCTGCCCGGCATGCCCCCGGTCCAGAACCCGCAGGACATCTACGCGGCCAACCGCCCCGGCAACATCGCCCCGGTGGCCCGCAAATACCCCGCCCGCATCTATGTCCCCAACACCAACTCCAACACCGTCTCCGTGATCGACCCCGCCACCTACAAGGTCATCGAAACGATCCCGGTCGGTATCCAGCCCCAGCACGTGGTCCCCTCCTGGGACCTGAAGACCCTCTGGGTGAACAACAACCGGGGCCACACCCTCACCCCCATCAACCCGGCCAACGGCAAGGCCGGCAAGCCCGTCGAGGTCCACGACCCGTACAACCTCTACTTCACCCCGAACGGCAAGCACGCGATCGTCATGGCCTCCATGGACCGCGAGCTCGTCTTCCGCGACCCGCACACCATGAACCGCGTCAAGACCGTCCCGGTCACCTGCGCGGGCGTCAACCACGCCGACTTCTCCGCCGACGGACGCTACTTCGTCGTCTCCTGCGAGTTCTCCGGCGAGCTGCTCAAGGTCGACACGGAGAAGATGAAGGTCGTCGGCCAGCAGAAACTCCCCTTCGAGGGGGCGATGCCGCAGGACGTCAAGATCTCGCCCGACGGCAAGACCTTCTACATCGCCGACATGATGGCCCACGGCATGTGGGTCCTCAACGGCGAGAAGTTCACCACCCCCAAGCTCCTCCCCACCGGCAAGGGCTGCCACGGCCTGTACATCTCCCGCGACTCCAAGGAGATGTACGTCCCCAACCGGGGCGAGGGCTCGATCTCCGTCTTCGACTTCGCGAAGAACAAGCTCACGAAGAAGTGGCGCCTGCCGGACGGCGGCAGCCCGGACATGGGCGGCGTCTCGGCCGACGGCAAGGTGCTGTGGCTGGCCGGACGGTACGACTCCGAGGTCTACGCCATCGACACGACGTCGGGCCGCCAACTGGCCCGCATCCCGGTCGGCGACGGCCCGCACGGCCTGGCGGTCTACCCCCAGCCCGGCCGCTACTCCCTGGGCCACACGGGAATCTTCCGCTAGCCCACCCTCCGGGGGCGGGCACCCGGCCGCCCCCGGACCCCCGCCCCACCGCTCACCGCGGCCACCCCCGCCCGCGTCGGGCCCGCGTCCCCACCCACCTCACCCGGGTGCCCACCAGGGCCGCTAATCTGTCCGTCACACAAGCCGGGCCACGGGGTCCGGCTTTCTGTGACTGCACCAAAAGGGGTGGACCACGTGGCGGACATCGACATCGAGTCGGCACGCACGGCATTCGCGAAGTTCGACAAGAACGGCGACGGCACGATCACGGCGGCCGAGTACAAGAGCCTCATGGCCGAGCTCGGTGACTTCACGGTCACCGAAACCGTGGCCCAGGCCATCATCAACGCCCACGACGGCAACAGCGACGGCCGCCTGGACTTCGACGAGTTCTGGGCCTCCCGCAACAAGGCCTGACCACCGGGGCAGCCCGACCGGCTCGGCAGCAGGACAGCAGGACAGCAGGACAAGGAGGTCCCGCGCCTTTCCCGCAGGGAAAGCACGGGACCTCCATCCGGCGGGGCCCCGGGAACCGCCGCTACCCGTCCAGCTCCCGCAGCTCCGCGGTCGCCTCCTCCAGCCACCCGACCCAGAACCGCTCCATATCGATCCCGGCCCGCAGCACCAGGTGCTGCAACCGCTCCTCCCGGCCACCCCGCCGCTCCCCGCCCAGGTGCCCGAAGTCGCGCTTCTCGATCTCCAGGTACGTCGCCAACTGCACGCGGTGCAGCCCGAGATGACGCTCCACCTCGGCCAGCAGCTCCCCGGTCCCGACCATGGCGGCCGCCCGCAGCCGCAGGGCGAAGGCATCCCGCAACGGCTTGGGATCCTCCGCCCTGCCCACCCAGGCCACCAGCTCCGCCCGCCCGCCGGGCAGCACCTCGTACTCCCGCTTCTGCCCCCGGGCCGGAACCTCCTGCGGCAGGGCGCGGATGAACCCGGCCTGCTCCAGCTTCCCGAGCTCGCGGTAGATCTGCTGGTGCGTGGCGGACCAGAAGTACCCGATGGACATGTCGAACCGCCGGGTCAACTCCAGCCCCGAAGAAGGCTTCTCCAACAGGGCGGTGAGGATCGCGTGCGGCAGAGACATACCCGCATCCTAGGCAGCCCCCCATCGGAGGGTCACAGCTCGGCCCCCACCTCCGTCCCCCGCCGGATGGCCCTCTTCGCGTCCAGCTCCGCCGCCACATCCGCACCACCGATCAGATGCACCGCGACACCGCCCGCCACCAGCACGTCGTACAGGTCCCGCCGCGGTTCCTGCCCCGTGCACAGCACCACGGTGTCGACCTCCAGGACCTGTCGCTCACCGCCCACGACCACATGCAGGCCGTCGTCATCAATACGCTCGTACGTCGCACCGGGCACCATCGTCACACCGCGCTTGGCCAGTTCGGTCCGGTGGATCCACCCCGTGGTCTTGCCGAGCCCCGCCCCGACCTTGGTCTCCTTGCGCTGCAGCAGATGCACGGTCCGCGTCGACTTCGAACGTTCCGGTGCCCGCAGCCCGCCCCGGCCCTCGTACTCCATGTCGACTCCCCACTGCCGGAAGAACACCTCGGGCGTCAGGCTCGCCTCCTCGCCCTCGTCCGTCAGGAACTCGGCCACGTCGAAGCCGATCCCGCCGGCCCCGAGGATGGCCACCCGCTCGCCGACCTCGACCTCACCGCGCAGCACCTCCAGGTAACGGACGACACTCGGGTGCCCGACCCCCTCGATCTCCGGAACCCGAGGCGTGACACCCGTGGCGATCACCACCTCGTCGAACCCACCCGCCTCCACCAGCTCAGCGGTCACCTCGGTCGAAAGCCGCACCTCCACCCCGAACTCCGTCAACCGGTTACGGAAGTACCGCAGCGTCTCGTTGAACTCCTCCTTGCCCGGCACCCGCCGCGCCACGTTCAACTGCCCGCCCACCACATCGGCCGCGTCGAACAACGTCACCGCATGCCCGCGCTCCGCCGCGGTGACCGCACACGCCAGCCCGGCCGGCCCCGCCCCGACCACGGCCACCCGCTTGCGCAGCCGGGTCGGCGACAGCACGAGCTCCGTCTCGTGGCAGGCCCGCGGGTTCACCAGACAGGACGTGATCTTCCCGCTGAAGGTGTGGTCCAGGCAGGCCTGGTTGCACCCGATGCACGTATTGATGGACTCCGGACGCCCGTCCCGTGCCTTCGCCACGAACTCCGGGTCGGCCAGGAAAGGCCGCGCCAGCGACACCAGATCCGCGAAACCCCCCGCCAACAGCTCCTCGGCCAGCTCGGGGGTGTTGATGCGGTTGGTCGTCACCAGCGGGATCCCGACCTCACCCATCACCCGCTTGGTCACCCACGCGTACGCCCCGCGCGGCACCGACGTCGCGATGGTGGGAATCCGCGCCTCGTGCCACCCGATGCCGGTGTTGATGATGGTCGCCCCCGCCGCCTCCACGGCCTTCGCCAGCTCCACGACCTCCGCCAGCGTCGACCCGCCCGGAACCAGGTCCAGCATCGACAGGCGGTAGATCAGGATGAAGTCGGGCCCGACCCGCTCCCTGACCCGCCGCACGATCTCCAACGGGAACCGCGTCCGGTTCTCGTACGACCCGCCCCACCGATCGTCCCTCTTGTTGGTGTGCGCGGCGATGAACTCATTGATCAGGTATCCCTCGGACCCCATGATCTCCACCCCGTCGTAACCGGCCTCCCGCGCCAGCCCGGCCGCCCGCACGAAGTCCTCGACGGTCCGCTCGACCTCGTCGTCCGACAGTTCATGGGGTACGAAGGGACTGATCGGCGCCTGCAACGCACTCGGCGCGACCAGCTCCGGGTGGTACGCGTAGCGCCCGAAGTGCAGGATCTGCATCGCGATACGTCCACCGGCCTCGTGCACGGCATCGGTGACGACCCGGTGCCGGGCGGCCTCCTCGGCCGTCGTCAGCATGGCTCCGCCCGGATAGGGCCGCCCGGCCTCGTTGGGCGAGATCCCCCCGGTGACGATCAGCCCGACCCCACCGCGGGCCCGCTCCGCGTAGAAGGCCGCCATCCGCTCGAACCCGCGCTCGGCCTCCTCGAGGCCGATGTGCATCGACCCCATGACCACCCGGTTGGGAAGCGTGACGAAGCCCAGGTCAAGCGGGCTCAACAGCTGCGGGTACTGATTCGACGGCCTCATCCAACGCCTCCACACACAACGACAACCTTATGCAACTAGTTGCACAATACCGCGCCGAGCTCTACCCGGGCAGGCCAGGGAGCGCTGGGGAAGGCGCTGGAGACGGGGCCCGGAGGGGACGAGGAGGAGACGGAGGCGGGTGGTGCCAGCGGGTTTGACGCGGATCCACCCCGTCCGTAGAGTTCTGCGGGTTGTCCTACGTGAGCACCGGTTCCGGCCGGCCCGGGGCAGCCCTTCCGCAGAAACCAAGATCAATGAGTCGACGTCCGTCGTACCCATTGCTCCTGTGCAGTCATGCACTTTTGCGAAATGAGGAATCCGCGTTCGAAAGAACGGACCCCGATTGGCATCGGGGCCCAGGAATCCGCTAATGTCTCACTCGTCGGAACGGCCCAACAGCCGTAAAGACAAATCCCACTGACTGGGAATCAGGCCCGAGAGGATCTGATAGAGTCGGAACCGCCGGAAAGGGAAAACGCGAAAGCGAAAAACCTGGAAAGCACCGAGGAAATCGGCACTGGAAACAGTCTGATAGAGTCGGAAACGCAACAACACAAAGAAACACAGAAACACCGAACGAAACGTCCGGAGGAAAGCCCGAGAGGGTGAGTACAAAGGAAGCGTCCGTTCCTTGAGAACTCAACAGCGTGCCAAAAGTCAACGCCAAATATGTT
>NZ_JBHXRV010000023.1:122451-126377 GCF_042716745.1 Streptomyces sp. NPDC058663 | reverse complement strand
GTGCGGGAGGGGGCCTCGGTACGGGGAGGGGCCGGGGAGGTGGCCCCGGTGCGGGGAGGGGCCGGGGAGGTGGCCCCGGTGCGGGGAGGGGCCGGGGAGGTGGCCCCGGTGCGGGGAGGGGCCGGGGAGGTGGCCCCGGACCCGGGGGTCGGGGAGGCGCCCGGCGGGGAAGGCCCTGGTACGGGCGAGGGTGGGGCAGGGGGCCGGGAGGGGCCCCCGCCCGGTACCTCAGGGGGTTTCGTCCGACGGGTGGTCCGCGATCTTCTCGTGGTGGCGGATCACCTCGGCGATGATGAAGTTGAGCAGCTTCTCCGCGAAGGCCGGGTCCAGTTTCGCGGTCTCGGCCAGGCCGCGCAGGCGCTCGATCTGGCGGGATTCGCGGGCCGGGTCGGCCGGGGGCAGGTGGTGTTCGGCCTTGAGGTGGCCCACCTGCATGGTGCATTTGAAGCGTTCGGCGAGCATGTGCACGACGGCGGCGTCGATGTTGTCGATGCTGTCGCGGAGCCTGCCGAGTTCGGCGCGTACGGCCGGGTCGACGGGGTGGGCGTTGCCCACGGGGTCCAAGGGTCCGGTGGGTCCGGTCGCGCTGGTGGTCATGGTCAGCGAGCTTACGACGGTCCCGGGGTGATCGTCGGCGGGTGTTCGGGATCCGGGATCTGGTGGCTCCAGCCGCCGGGCACCGTGCGCCCCTGCTGTTCGCGGAAGCGGACGGGGGCGGTGCCGACCCGGCGGGTGAAGAGGCGGGAGAAGTAGGCGGGGTCGTCGTAGCCGACGCGGCGTGCGACGGCGGCGACGGGCAGTTCGGTGGCGGCGAGGAGTTCCTTGGCGCGGCCGAGCCGGATGCCGAGCAGGTAGTCCTTGGGGCTGCAGCCGGCCCCGCGCCGTACGGCGGTGCGCAGTTCGGCGGGGGTCATGCCGTGCCGGGCGGCGTGTTCGGCGACGGACAGCGGCTGGAAGGCGTCACGGGCCAGGGCGTGCAGGACGGGGTCGCCGTCGGCGCCGAGGTCGGCGCGGGCGCGGCGCAGTGCGACGAGGAGTTCGTGGACGGCGGCCCCGGTCTCGACTTCGAGGAGCGGGTTGCCGCGGCGGGCGGCGCGGGCAATGCGGCCGACGGCTGCCCTGGCCCCCGCGGTGTCGGTGAGCGGGACGACGGGGCGTTCCGGTTCTATGTAGCCGAGTTCGGTGTACGTGGTGGTGGCGGGCCCTGTGAAGTCAACGAAGCTCTCGTCCCAGCCGGTGTCGGGGTCGGGCCCGTAGTGGTGGGGTGTGCCAGGAGTGAGCCAGAGGAGGGCGGGTGCGGTGACGGTCGTGCGGCGGCCGTCGGGGCCCCGGTACCAGCCGGAGCCGGCGCTGATGACGACGGCGACGTGGTGGTCGAGGGTGCGGGGGCCGACGGTGGGCAGCGCGCCGTGCTGGAGGCCGACGCCGAGGCAGACGAGGCCGAGTTTGTGGTGGGTGGGACTGGGGGTGAAGTAGCGCATCCAGGTGTGGTACATCCGCGTCCCTCTTCGTAGGTGACTCCGCGGTCGTGCCGGCGGTCCGGGTCGGGTCCACCGGGCGGGTCCTGTCGTGCAGGCCGTCCGGAAGGGGTCCATCGGGCGGGTCCTGTCGCGCAGACCGCCCGGGGGTCCACCGTGCGGGTCCTGTCGCGCCGGCCGTCCGGAGCGGGTCCACCGTGCGTGTCGTGCCAACCGTGCGTGTCGTGCCAACCGTGCGTGTCGTGCCTGTCGTGCCTGTCGTGCCTGCCGTGCGTGCCGTGCGTGCCGTGCGTGCCGTGCGTGCCGTGCCAACCGTCCAACTTCCGTTGATCTTTGTCCATGGACGGGCCCGCCGCCAGGGGGCCAGGGTGAAGCGTCTCCGCGCGCGATCGGACGTGGAGCCGTGTGCGGCCGTGCACGGGAGCGTGTGCAAGCCGTGCACGGGGAGCGGGTGCGCGCGAGGCACCGAGGGAGGGGCGGGGACCGTGGCTGATTTCACCGTGGGTGACGTGGACTTTCTGCTGGACGGGCGGCCTGTGCGGCTGCTGTCCGGGGCGCTGCACTACTTCCGGGTGCACGAGGGCAGCTGGGGCCACCGGCTCGCGATGCTGCGGGCAATGGGCCTCAACTGTGTGGAGACGTACGTCCCGTGGAACCTCCACGAACCGGACCCCGGACGCTTCCACGAGGTGGAGGCGCTGGGCAGGTTCCTGGACGCGGTGGCGGAGGCCGGGTTGTGGGCGATCGTGCGCCCGGGCCCGTACATCTGCGCCGAATGGGAGAACGGCGGGCTGCCGCACTGGCTGACCGGTCCGCTCGGCAACCGGGTGCGGACGCGGGACCCTGCGTATCTGGGTCAGGTGGAGCGGTGGTTCCGGCGGCTGCTGCCGCAGGTGGTGCGGCGGCAGATCAACCGGGGCGGCCCGGTGCTGATGGTGCAGGTGGAGAACGAGTACGGGAGTTACGGCTCGGACCTGGAGTATCTGCGTCATCTCGCGGGATTCCTGCGCGAGGTGGGGGTGACAGTGCCGCTGTTCACGTCGGACGGCCCCGAGGACCACATGCTGACGGGCGGCTCGGTCCCGGGCGTCCTGGCCACCGCGAACTTCGGGTCGGGGGCGCGGGCGGCCTTCGACGTGCTGCGCGCGCATCGGAGCACGGGTCCGCTGATGTGCATGGAGTTCTGGTGCGGGTGGTTCGATCACTGGGGGGCCGAGCGGGTGGTGCGGGATGCTGACGACGCCGCGTCGGCGCTGCGGGAGATCCTGGAGTGCGGGGCTTCGGTCAACCTCTACATGGCGCACGGCGGGACGAACTTCGCGGGCTGGGCGGGTGCGAACCGGGCCGGTGAGCTGCACGGCGGGGAGCTGCGGCCGACGGTGACGTCGTACGACTACGACGCGCCCGTCGACGAGTACGGGCGGCCGACGGCGAAGTTCTGGGCGTTCCGGGAGGTGCTGGCGGAGTACGCGGACGGGCCGCTTCCGGAGGTTCCCGCGCCCCCGGCGGGTCCTGCCGCCCGGGTGCGGGTGGGGTTCGACGGGTGGGTGCCGCTGGGCGGGGTGATGGACGCGCTGGGCGGTACGGAGTCGGACCGGGGCACCGCGGCGACCTTCGAGGAGCTGGGGGTCGGCCGGGGGGTGGTCCGCTACCGGGTGGAGGTGCCGGGTCCCCGGCAGCCGAATCCGCTGGGGGTCCGGGGGCTGCGGGACCGGGCGGTGGTGTACGTCGACGGGGAGCGGGCGGGGGTGCTGGCGGAGGAGGACGCGTATCTGGCGGAACCGGTGGCCGGGCCCGCGGCGGTGGAGCTGTGGGTGGAGTCGCTGGGCCGGGTCAACTACGGGCCCCGGCTCGCGGAGCCGAAGGGGATCACCGGCGGGGTGCTGCACGAGAGGCAGTACGTGCACGGGGTGCGGTCGCGGGGGCTGCGACTGGAGGCGTTCGACGACACGCCAGCGGTACGGAAGCTGGGGTTCCGGCCGGTGTCCGAGGCTTCCGGGGCCTGGGGGTTCCGGACGGCGTCCGGTGCTCCGGGGGCGGGACCCGGTCTTTACCGGGGGTCCTTCGCGCTCGATGCCTCGTGTGACGGTGCGGGCCTCGAACTCCCGGACTGGACACGGGGGTTCGTATGGGTGAACGGCTTCTGTCTGGGTCGCTACTGGCCGGGGGCGGGCCCGCAGGGAGCTCTGTACGTGCCGGGGCCCGTGCTGGTGGCCGGGGTCAATGAGGTGTGGGTACTGGAGCTGGAGGGGTGTGCGGGAGAGGTGGCGGGGTGGGTCGGTTAGAGGGGCCTGCACGGTGGGTGGGGCCGGTGCAAGACCTCCCCAGCCGGTGGGGGGGGGGGCCCCCCCCCCGGGGGGGCCCGGCCCCCCCCAATGTGGAGACCGGGGGCCCGCCAGTTGCGGGGCCGTGGGAAAAACCCCCCGCCCCCGGGGGCGAGTGCGCGGG